>JAUVQW010000016.1 GCA_030597945.1 Actinomycetes bacterium | reverse complement strand
GGACCGACAGTTGCCACAATCGGTACCTTCGATGGGGTACACATCGGCCACCAAAAGATCATCGAGGATACGGTCAAACTGGGAAGAGCCAAACATCTTTCGAGCGTTCTAATCACCTTTGACCGGCACCCTAGAACTGTGATTTCGCCTGATATCGATCTTCAAGCTCTAACGACTTTAGAGAGTAAGGTCAGCCTACTTTCGAGTATGGGCTTAGACTACCTAGTGTTACTTGAATTCGATGAGACAATGTCCAGGTTAAGCCCGAGTGATTTTAGCAAGCAGATATTAATTGATAAGTTGAAAGTCAGCCATCTATTTGTAGGGGAAAACTTTAGATTTGGCAAAAAAGCGGCAGGTAACGCCGAGTTTTTAAAGACCTATGGAGAATCGCACGATTTTGGTGTTGATATTGAGCCGCTGCTTAGAGTTGATGGCGATATCGTCAGCAGTACAAAGATCCGTTCGCTCATCGTTAGCGGTGAAATGGAAAAGGTACCTAAACTGCTTGGACGATATTATTTTATATCCGGAGAAGTGACAAAGGGGGCTGGAAGGGGAGTCAAGCTGGGTTTTCCGACCGCCAATTTGAAGATGGATGAGAGCCTATGCCTGCCAAAAGTGGGTGTTTACTCTGGCTTTTTCTGGATTGGCGATCGATCTTACCCTTGCGTGATCAATGTCGGCAGTAATCCGACTTTTGGCCCCGGAAAAGTTCATCTGGAAGCTTTCATATTTGATTTTTCTAAGGACATCTATGGTGAGCATGTGAGGGTAGAGCTGCAGAGGTATCAACGGAGCGAGGAAAAGTTTGCCTCTATTACTGATCTTATCGATCAGATTGCTTTAGATTCTGACTCCGCTAAAGATTGGTTGAGCCGATCAAAGCCGACTGCGGTATTTAATATCACTTAATGGTTCTAAGAAGTCTCATCCCGTTGGCGATAACTAAAAGGGCACTGCCTTCGTGGCCGATAACACCAAGGCTAAGTGATAGTTGTCCAAAGAGCGTAGTGACGATCAAAACGACGATGATCGCCATCGAGAAGACGATATTCTGCTTTACTATCGAGAGTGCACGCTTGCTCAGGTTGATGGCATAAGGCAGCTTGGTGATGTCATCCGCCATCAAAGCCATATCAGCGGTTTCAAGGGCTACATCTGTTCCGGCAGCTCCCATTGCTATTCCGATATTGGCGGTAGCTAGTGCCGGTGCGTCATTTATCCCATCGCCGACCATCGCCACATCCTTATAATCCTTCTGCATAGCTTTTACGACCTCGACTTTGTCTTCGGGCAGCAGTTCATAGTGATACTCATCTACGCCAGTTTCCCCCGCGATTATTTTTGCCGTTTTTTGGTTATCACCGGTTAGCATCGCAATATGCTTAAGTCCCATTCCTCTTAGGTCTCTTATAGCATCGACGCTTTCTGTCCTAAGTTTATCCGAGATCGCGATCAGGCCGACCATCTCAGCTTTTGAACCGACGAAAAGGACGGATTTCCCCTCATCTTCTAAGCCTTCCGCTCTATCAAGATCACAGATCGGTAGTTCCATTTTTTCAAAAAAGCGATGGCTGCCGATGTAGTAGATCTCTCCCTCGACGTCAGCTTTTGCACCGCCTCCGGGAAACGCTTCGAAATCGCTGACCGATAGGTTCATGATCTCATTTTCTATCCCGGCACGGTGTACCGCTTTGGCGATCGGATGCTCCGAGCGGCTTTCGATCGCAGAAGCGATAGTCAGGACGTTATCTGTCGTATACCGTTTACAATTTACGATGTCAGTGACGTCCGGGCGCCCCTCGGTAAGGGTGCCTGTCTTATCAAAAGCGATAGCCTTTACGGCGCCAGCAGCTTCTAGAAAGACGCCGCCTTTAATCAAAACCCCATGTCTAGCAGCGTTAGCAAGAGCGGAAACAACCGCAACAGGTACTGAGATGACCAAGGCACACGGACACGACACTACTAAAAGGACGGCGGCAATATATAGTGATCTGGAAAATTCTATATTAAATAATAAAGGCGAAATAAATGCGATCAAAGCCGCTGCAAGAACAACTGTCGGGGTATATATCCTACCAAATCTCTCGGTAAAAAGCTGGGCCGGTGCCTTTTGTTCTTGAGCCCTTTCAATTAGGGTCATGACCTTGGCAATGGTCGAATCGCTTGCGAATTTTGTAACCTTGACCTCCAATGAACCGTTTCCATTGATCGATCCGGCGTAGACATTATCGCCCAAATTCTTCTCGATGGGTAGAGATTCTCCTGTGATCGGAGCCTGATTTACACTCGAACTCCCTTGGACGATCAGGCCATCGACCGGCATTTTTTCACCCGGTTTAACTATCGCGATATCGCCGATCACTATCTGGGCGACACTAAGTCTCGTTTCATGGCCGGATCTCATCACTATCGCTTCCTTGGGCGATTGGTCGATTAGTGACCGCAGCTCCCTTCTATTTCTTTCCATCGAGTACGATTCCAGCGTATTTCCTACAGAAAAAAGAAATAATACCAGTGCACCCTCTAACCATTGTCCGACAAAAGCTGCAGCTAACGCGGCGATCGTAACTAAAAAGTTCATGTCTAAAGTTTTCATCCTCAGCGATATGAAACCGCTTTTAGCTATAAAGTATCCGCCCACAACTATCGCTATGGCATATAAAAAGTCAGAGACGACAGCAGAGGCCGCGAAGAAGGAGGTGATAAAACCAGCTAGTAAAAACAGTCCGGCTACCCCGGTAGCCATGAGCCTTTTGTTCTTTTCCCAGTAACTGATCTCCGCATCTTTTTCATCTGTGATTACCTGGTAACCGAGATCTTTTACCAGCGAGATCACTTTATCCAGTGAAATCTTTTCACTTTCGAATTCGATTCCCAGTGTTGAGCTGGTAAAATTGACAGTCGCCCAAAGCACTCCAGGAAGGCGATTGATAGATTTTTCCATCTTCATAGCGCAGTCCGGGCAATCTAAGCCGGCGAGCTCTAGAGTCTCGTGGGTAAATTTCTCGGCGATAGTGCAACCGATCTCCTTAGTCTTCTTCTCCAGCCGTTCGATCGAGAGGATGTTTGGATCAAATGAGATACTAAGGGTGGAGTCATTGACTTCGGTCTTGGATATCCCTTTGACTTCGACAAGAGCCTTCGTTAATTTATCTTGGCAGCGCTCGCACTCGTTTTCGCTGCAAAGAACAGGAATATCGAATTCTTTTGTCTCCACTTTCATGTTATTTCACTATCCCTCTTGGATATGTTCCAAACACTCAGATAACAGATTGATCACGTGAAGATCGTCCAAAGAGTAATGGATAAGCTGGCCTTCGCGACGCGATTTTACTAGCCGTTTGTCCCTCAAAACTCTTAGCTGATGAGATACTGCTGATTGGCTAATGCCGACAATCGACGATATGTCGCCGACACATAGCTCCGATTGGAGGAGGGCATAGATAATCTTTAC
The DNA here is from genome assembly GCA_030597945.1 of Actinomycetes bacterium. GTDB lineage: Bacteria > Actinomycetota > Aquicultoria > CAJVYJ01 > CAJVYJ01 > JAUVQW01. Next base: position 9,698 of record JAUVQW010000016.1, on the reverse strand, counting down.
CCTACTTGGATCGCTAAGGACTTTAAATACGCCGGCTAGTTCGTGTGATGTCTCGTCATCTATCATTTCGCTAGCTACAGCGTCAAGCAGCTCTTTAGCCGAGTCACTAGTGTTTGCACGGTTGGCATTGTTATCTGAATAAGTGCTCATGTATTCAAATATAAGACTTTTTTTGACTATGTCAAGAAATATTGAGGATTTTGCGGTCTCTATCGATAGCGTTTAGAGAGGTGTACTGATGTACCGGATTTAGTCTCATCGATGATTACTTTATCCATCAGTGCCAGCATGATCAGAACGCCGCGGCCGCGAAAATTCACGTTATCTCCGGTCCCGACAGGAAGCTTTTTCTTAAATCTGCCTTCGTCTCGCACTATGACTATAAAATCATCATTTTCACAGTAACACGTGATCTTGATCGAGTTGCTTTTACCATTGGGAGAACCATGTTCAATGGCGTTGGCGATCGCCTCGCCTGCCGCTAGTTTTATATCAAATACGATCTGCTCACTAAATCCGCAATCCGTGGCAATTTCTGCCACCAAATTTCTCGCCTGTTGTAAAAACTTTGTCTCGCTGGCAAAGGCATATTCGTTATTGACCGAGCATTTTTTGTCAGTTACTGGCATTTTTTTAGTACTTCTTTAAAGTCCTCAATAGCTTCGTCTTTAGAAGAAAATAGAGAAAAGGTACTATAACGCGATACCCCGACTAAGTCAAGAAGCCGTACGACATCATCGTTACTACTAACAAAATTTAATCTGCCGACCTTTGAGATCTTTCGAAGGGTTCCGATCAGCACTTCGATGCCGCCGCTGTCGATGTAATCGGCTTTAGAGAAGTCGAAAAGAAGGTTTCTGTTACCGTCTAAAATGAGATCGTCAATAGCGCTTTCAAGCTCTGGTGCTCTAAAATAGTCTACTTCGCCGGTGATTTCAATTACTGGAACGATTTCTTTTGTGACTTCGATCTTCATGATTTCCCTCATTTCGTTTTTTACCGTATATATTTCTGTGTAACTAAAAGGTCGGTCTCTTAAACAAAAAACTTGATAAAATCTTTTATAAAATGGAATTTTATACTAGCACCAACAAAAGATCATTGTAATAATAAAGCGCTTACCTCTGTAAAGTAACTAGAAAGGCTTGGTTGTTAACGTATAAAAAAAACGGAAAAAATCAGGTTATTTTAACAAAAAAGGAGAGTTTTTTAAAATAATGTGAGATGGATTCGAAATAATAATCCTTGGTTTTTCGGTCGATTCGAGCCGGTGATGGGAGTCGAACCCGCAACCTGCCGCTTACAAGGCGGCTGCTCTGCCATTGAGCTACACCGGCAACAAACAATACAAATTTATAAACTAAAGCGCGTGTTCTTTCAAGTCTTTTCGAAAGATAGGGTTAGAAATTCTGATAAAAGCGGCTGGGAGTCGGCTCTTGTTGGCCTTTATATTTACTTCCGATGGATTTTGAGCCGTAAGGAACTTCAGCAGGGGAGCTGAGCCTTATAAAGGAGATCTGGCCTATCTTCATTCCAAAATAAAGGGTGATGGGAAGATTGGCGACGTTACTTAGCTCAAGTGTCAATTTACCGTCCCAACCCGGATCAACATAACCGGCTGTAGAATGAATGAGCAGGCCGAGTCGTCCAAGGGAGCTTTTACCTTCAAGCCTGGCGACAAGATTATCGGGAAGGGTAATATTCTCGACGGTGCTGCCTAGAACAAACTCCCCAGGATGAAGGATGAAGGGTTGTTCATCAGCTATTTCTACTAGATCGGTTAAATTATCCATCGGTTGTTTGACGTCAATATAGGGGTATCTAGCGTTATGAAAGACCTGAAACTGAAAGTCTAAATGGAGGTCTATGCTCGATGGTTGCACATCAACGGGATCGAAAGGCTTTATAACAATATTTCCGCTTTCGATCTCTTCCCTGATATCCCGGTCACTTAGAACCATAGTGCTCTCCTAATGCCGTTAACGGATCTATCCGCATTTTGAAAAACCGCAGAGCCTACATACTAAACAACCACTTTCGTGTTCAATGACTCCGCCGCAGTCCGGACAGGCACCAATTTGATAAACAAGAGAATCGTCGGCGATATTTTTCCCTCCGCCTTCACTTGCGGTAGACTCTGTTTTGAAATCGGGTCTATCTTCCAGATAATTTTTCATGGCGATAGCGATAGCGTCGGCGCAAGATAGTACTTGTCCACCCTTTTGTCTGGCCGGAGATGAACAACGGATACCTCTAAGATGCTTGATTATTGCTTCGTTCTTTACCCCGGCTCTAAGGGAAAGAGATATGAGTCTTCCTATAGCTTCAGATTGGGAAGCGGCGCAGCCGCCCGATTTTCCAATCTGAGTAAAGACTTCGCAAAGACCGTATTCGTCTTCGTTTATCGTCACATATACATTTCCGCAACCGGTAACGATTTTTTGGGTCTTACCAAAAGTCTTGTCGGGACGTGGGCGCGGATCGATGCCTCCGGGCGGGGCGTATGGGAATTTCTCTTTTACTTCTTCTTTCTTGATATTTAAGACCTGAGTATCCTTGCTGCCGTCCCTGTAGATCGTCACTCCCTTACATCCAAGCTCTGATGCTAGACGATAGACGTTTTCTACATCTTTTGGCGTAGCTTCATGGGAGAAGTTTACTGTTTTCGATACGGCGTTATCGGTATAGTTTTGAAATGCCGCTTGCATCTTTATATGCCATTCAGGTGAAATATCGTGGGCGGTAACAAAGGTCTCTTTATCCTCTTTGGGAATCTCATCTATATCAGCGACGCTACCCTTATCAGCGATAGATTTCATAAGCCCTTCGCTATAGTAGCCTTCTTTCTTCGCGTGTGCTTCAAATAGGTCGTTTGTCTCTACTAGTTCTTGGTTATCCAGAACGTTTCGAATGAAGGAAAGGGCAAATAAAGGTTCGATACCGCTAGAGCAATCGGCGATGATACTAAGAGTTCCAGTCGGTGCGATAGTCGTAACCGTGGCATTCCTTACCCTTTGGCCATCGGGTGTATTAAAAACGCTCTGATCAAAGTTAGGGAATACGCCGCGCTTTTCCGCTAGGGTGCTTGATGCGGAAGTACCCTCATCGCTAATGAAATTCATCAACTTAGCGCCGAGTTCGACCGCTTTTTCGGAATTATAGGGGATCTTCAACTTGATAAGCATGTCTGCCCACCCCATGATCCCAAGGCCGATCTTCCGGTTACCTTTGGCAAGATCATTGATCTTTTTTAGCGGATAGCGGTTTACTTCGATGACGTTATCGAGAAAATGAACAGCGCTGATTACTACGCTCTTTAGTTTCTCCCAATTTATCTCACTTCCATCTTCTTTTTCTATTATCATGTGTGATAGATTTATAGAACCGAGGTTACAGGCTTCGTATGGAAGAAGAGGTTGTTCGCCGCACGGATTAGTGCTTTCAATATCTCCAAGACTAGGAGTTGGGTTATCCCTGTTCATCCTGTCGATGAATATGATACCGGGATCACCTGTCTCCCAAGCTAGATTGACGATCTTATCGAAGACCTCTCGTGCCTGCAAACGCCCCATCTCTTCTCCACCTCTTGGGCTTATCAGGGCATAAGAATCATTGTCATCGACAGCCTGCATAAATTTCTCTGTCAAAGCAACAGAGATATTGAAATTTTGAAGTTCACCACATTCTTTTTTTGAATCGATAAAATCTAAAATATCGGGGTGGTCCACTCGAAGGATCCCCATATTGGCGCCTCTTCTGGTGCCACCTTGTTTTACGGCTTCGGTAGCGGCGTTAAAGACTTTCATAAAAGATACCGGCCCACTGGATACGCCTTTGGTCGTTAGGACAAAGTCACCTGACGGTCGAAGCCTGGAAAAAGAGAAGCCTGTTCCGCCTCCGCTTTTATGGATAAGAGCCGCATCTTTTACCGCTTCAAAAATACTTTCCATCGAATCATCGACAGGAAGGACAAAGCAGGCCGAAAGTTGTTGTAATTCATGACCGGCGTTCATAAGGGTAGGGGAGTTCGGGAGAAAATCGAGATCTGTCATTAGAGAATAGAACTTTTTAGCTGTCTCTTTTATTTCCTTTTCGGTAGCGCCATACGAAGCATCGGCAGAAGCAATATTATTAGCTACTCTAACAAACATCTCAGTAGGTGTCTCGGTAGGTGTTCCGTCTTTATCACGTTTTAAGTATCTTTTTTCTAGGACTGTGATCGCGTTGTCTGTTAGTTTGATTGGTGGTAGCGTTTTTTTGTCAGTAGCACTAATACCGCTCATTTTCCCTCCTGTTGTAAAACACCGATATATAGAATATATAGTACCGAAGTAAACAATAATTCTCTATATATAGTATGTCAATCACTTTTTTCTATTTTATTTTCGTTCTTGATTTTAGTCTTTAAAAGCGCAAGCTTGGGGCCGCAGGAGAGCATAAAAATTACTTTTAAATCGCTAGAGAATCTTTCAATTTTAATAATTCGTCGGCCTCTAGATAACGCCAATGGCCCGGTTTGAGATCGCCAAGCTCGATCGGCCCGACCGCGAGGCGGTTGAGTCTTATGACAGGATGGTTGATCGCCTGGCACATTCTTCTAACCTGCCTTTTTTTTCCTTCAAAGATGGTAACGGTAAGGATAGAAGATTTGGAGGTTCTTTTTACGATATTAATCTTAGCCGGTCTTGTTTTTCCGTCTTCCAAGACAACGCCGTTTCTTAGTTTCCAAATTGCATTTGGATCGGGGGTGCCTCTGATTTCGACTTCATAGACCTTTGCTACCTTATGTTTTGGATGGGTCAATCGATACGCCAGATCACCATCATTTGTGAGGATGAGGAGGCCTGTAGTTTTTTGATCGAGCCTGCCTACAGGAAAAAGGCCGTACTCAGGGTCGCCTACCAATTGCATGACTGTGGGGCGATTATATGGATCTTTAACTGTGGTCAGGTAGCCCGAGGGTTTGTTTAGTATTATATATTCTCTTGGTGCTGAGATGCTTATCTCTTTTCCAAAAACTTTTATCTTGTTGGCCGCCGGGTCAATTTTTACACCCATCTCTCTTACTATTTTTCCATCGACTTCTACGTGGCCGCGAAGAATAAGTTCTTCTGAGCGTCTTCTTGATGCTACACCCGCTTTAGCCATCACTTTCTGAAGGCGTTCCATCGTCTTTTATTTCACCCTCTTTATCCTCTTCTTCAACTATTTCTTCAGAGTATAGTTGTTTCTCTATGGAGGATTTTGTCGTATCGTCCGGTTCAAATTCTTCTAAAGGGGGCAGGTCTTTAATGGAATTAAGGCCAAAGCGCTCCAAAAAAAGTTTTGTCGTTCCAAAGATCATCGGTTGACCGGGAGACTTCTCTCTGCCTGTTTCTAATATCAAGCCCTTATCGATAAGAGAACCAACGACCCCTTCCGAATTTACTCCCCTTATCGTGCCGATTGTGATCTTCGTTATCGGTTGACGGTAGGCGATGATCGAAAGCGTCTCAAGAGCGGCCTGAGTAAGGCGCCTACCATCCCATGCTAGGATCAGCTTTTCCACATATTCGGCGTTAGCCGGATGGGTAAAAAATCGATAGCCGCCGGCGACCTGCCTTATTTGGAAGCCTCTATCTAGGGCCCGGTACTCTTCTTTTAATGTCTCCACGATGTTTTTAACCGTAGCCACATCGACTTCGATTAACTCGCTCAACCTTTTGGGCGAAAGCGGTTCATCGGCGACAAAGAGAAGAGATTCTATTATATGTTTTGTATCTAATAATTCATTCATATCTAAATAAAGGGATCCTTTAAGAGATCTAGCGATTCCTCCGCTTCGATCTCGATGTCTCCAAAAGTAGTTGCTTGATTAAGGGAGATAACTCCTTTTTTATACAGTTCGAGAAGTGCCAGGAAAGTCGCAACGACCTCATCTCTGCCGGTAGCGGCAATAGTCATCTCTCTAAAGGATTGCCTGGGCTCGAGTCTCAAAAGTTCGGTTATCTCTTCAAGTTTAGATTCTATGCTTATTGGAATGGTAGCAATGTGGCTTGAGTCTATCAAGCGAAGACTCTGCCTCTTTTGGATCTTTTCAAAGATGTCTCTAAGATCCTCGGTCGAGATTCCGATAAGAAAATCGGGAAGCAGGTCTTGAAATTCCGGTTCTACGGCCGCGTTCCGCTCGTAAAATTTATTGTGGGATTCTATTCTCGCCCCAAGAGATTGGCCGGCATTTTTAAATTTCTTATACTCGATCAACCTTGCTATTAAGAGTTCTCTCTTTTCAAAAGCGGAAAGATCTTCTACATCACTTAATTTTTCTTCTCTGGGAAGAAGGCCGGCCGATTTGATCTCGAGCAAAGTGGCGGCGACAAGCAAGAACTCGCTGGCTATCTCCAGGTCTAACTCGTCGATCTTTTCAAGGTAATCAAGATATTGGTCGGTTATCTCACCGATCGGGATATCGTAAATATCTAATTTGTGTTTGGAGATAAGGTTAAGAAGGAGGTCGAATGGTCCTTCAAAGATCTCCAGTTTCACTGTATAAGACATCAATATGACCTGTCTTTTGCTAGTCGATATTCATCTTTTTTCTGACAGTTTGGAGGGTCTCAGTTATTACTTTTCGCGCCTTGACCGCGCCATCTGTAAGTACATCATCGTATAAAGAAGGGTCACTGGTTATCTCTTCTTTTCTTTTTCTAAAAGTAGCAAGCGAAGCTATTATTTTTTTGGCCAGCTCTTTCTTATCCTCAACGCATCCGAGTTCGCCACTTCGGCATCTCTTTTCGATCTCCTCTACCTTGTCTGGTGAATAGATGCGGTGAAGCTCGAAGACATTACAGATCTCAGGGCGACCGGGATCGTCAATTCTGATCTTCTTTTCATCGGTGATCATCTTCATGACTTTCTTTTCGATGGTCGCGTCATCGTCATCCAAATAAATGGCATTGCTGTAACTCTTACTCATCTTTCTTCCGTCCATTCCCGGCACTCTTTTTGCTCTTGAAAGTTTGGCACTTGGCTCTTTTAAATAGTCACCGTAGAAATGATTAAAGCGCCTGGCGATCTCTCTTGTGAGTTCCAGATGAGGAAGCTGGTCTTCACCGACAGGAACGAAGTCCGCGTGTACGGACAGTATATCCGCTGCTTGAAGAACTGGATAACCGATAAAACCGTGAGTGGCTATCTCTTTTTTCTTTAACTCCTTTAATTGCTCTTTATAGGTAGGATTACGTTCCAGCCAAGCTATCGGAGTAAGCATCGATAGGTAAAGGGCAAGTTCGGCAATCTCGGGAACATCCGATTGCCGGTAGATAACACTTTTTTTAGGATCGAGACCGATTGCCAGCCAGTCAATGACCATTTCTTTGGTAAAGTCTTTAAGATTTTTTGTGTCCGCGTAATCGGTAGTCAATGCGTGCCAATCGGCAATAAAGAAAAAACATTCGAACTCTTCTTGAAGCTCAAGCATCGTATGTAGATTGCCGTGCAGATGTCCAAGGTGTAGTTTACCCGTTGGACGATATCCGGTCAGGACTCTTTTTTTCATCCGCTCCCCACTCTTACTTCAACTGATTGTAACTTGCAAAAACGGATGTGAAAAGGGCTAAAGATAGGGGACTCCCAAAAGCTTTGAGACCGAGGACGCAAGCGGAACAAGTAGTCTGCCGGCGCCTAGAAAATAGAAACCAAGAAAGATTATTAGAATCCCATAACTCTCTAATGAGTTATAGGTTTTCAGGAGACTTTTGGGAAGAAAAGCGGCTAGAACTTTTGAACCATCGAGTGGCGGGATGGGAATAAGATTAAAGACCCCTAGAAAGACACTGATAATAGCGATATAGATAATACTCGTATTGATAATAGTGGTCGGCTCGAGTCCGGTAATACGGACATAATATCCGACGATGATGGCGACAACAAAATTACTTAGAGGGCCAGCAAGCGCCGAGTACATCATCCCCATTCGAGGATTCTTATAATAGTTCGGATTTATCGGCATCGGTTTGCCCCAGCCAAATCTGACGATAAATATCATGATAGTGCCGACGGGATCTAGGTGTTTGATAGGATTTAGCGTTAATCTTCCCGCGTTTCGCGGGGTCGGGTCACCCAACTTGTCAGAGACATATCCATGCATGAACTCATGAATGGTAACGCTGATTATGAGTGCTGGTGCAATGACCAGGAATTGAACAAGAAAGTTTTCGAAAAAGTTCATATACTGAAGTCTACCATCTTACAGATGTTTCCCCAACTAGCGAACTACAAGTAAATTATTTTCATACTTCGCTTTTCCTGATAAAATCACCAACAAGTAAAAATTCTTTGGAAGGTTGTTTAGTGAAGTCTATAATTACTTCTAAGATATTATTGGCCCTCATAGTTTGCGCCTTTACTTTGGTTATCGGCTGTGCCGGTGACGCAAATAGGCCTGCCAATGGAGAGCTCATCGTTGTTTCCGAGCCACCGATGAAAGCGAAGATCGAGATCAATGGTAAAGATACCGGCAAGGTCACCGATGCAACATTCAGCGATCTGGCGCCCGGGGAGTATGAGATCACGCTTTTTAAAGAGAACCCGGAAAGAAAAGATCTTCCCTTTATCGGAGAGGCTAAGGTTACAGTCGAGGCCGGCAAGAAGAAACGAGTAACGGTTGTGCTTAACGTAATGAGCGTCCAACCAAGACGGCAGGCCCAGAGTAGGATCATCGCTGAGACAGAAGGGCAGAAAAGTGTTATAGACTTTTATGCAGCCATTAACGAAAAGGATTTTGCTACCGCTTACGGCCTTTTAGATTCAAAGCAAAAAAAAGGATACCGCTCATTTAGAAACTTTACCAAGATATGGAAGAATGTAAGCGGCGTTTCTCTTATCAGCTTACTGCCGAAAAAACTACCGGACGGCGAATCACTTATCGAAGAAGATGTGATCGAGACGACTATCACTTATGAACCAATAAAAGGACGGGCTCCGACCATTCCGCCGATCGCGGTCCAAGCCGATCCCAAAGAAGTACCCGCTCAAAAATGGCTTATCAAGACCGAGGGCGATATAAAAGATCCTAGTGATGTTTGGAAAATAACAGACATATCAAAAGAACAGTAAGTCAATCAGACGTCGAAAAATCAAAAAATGCCCTGCCACTTACTGATAATAAACTACCACTAGCAAGCGTTAATTAACCGCTCATTTGTATTTGCTTGCCGACTTATTAAAGATTGCACTATATTATGTGGTGCGGTAGTGGTTTTTATCTGGTGGCATTTGGTTATTGCTATCTTCTTTGCTGATAGGCCTCAGAGTTATCACTTCTAGAATAAAAAAAATTAAAAACGGCAGGATATCTTTCTCTTTAAATACTGCTTGGACGCTGTGATGAATGGTTTTGGTGGAGAGAAAACAAACGGAGTTATTACTTATAGACCAGTTGGCATTTATCTCTTTGTAAAGCTGACTTTTTTAACTATTGCGCTATTTATCTTCCCTTTTACCGGATCAGTAAAAATAACTGAAACAGGGGGCCGGGTATCAAGTTAATCGCTAAATATAAATTTATCGTCTCCTTTTTTCTATTGGTCGTTATGGTGGTGCTCCTGCGACCCTTATCTCTTAGCGCCGACCATTTAAACTGGCGGTTGATCCCCGGGCCGGGAACGGCTGCTAACTCGATTGATGCCTCTCCAAACTGGCTTATCGATGGAGTTTTG
>JAUVQW010000162.1 GCA_030597945.1 Actinomycetes bacterium | reverse complement strand
GACATGGTTATAGCAATAGAGAATCGAAATATCTTTTGGATGTCTTTAGTCGCCTCCTAGTAGAATTCAGCGATTAAAATTCACGCCGTACTTCTATTATTTGCTTTTTGGCCTCAGCGATGGGGGGAAGAAAAAGTCGATGATCCTTGTAAAAAAACCTTTTGATTCATCACTTTTTCTAACCTCTGTCTTCACTTCCTTTTCTGAAGAATCAGGGGCCTTGCCTTTTCCAAAGGGGACAATACTAGTTATCAATTTTACGACGAAGTTATTTTCTACAAGCTTACTTCTTCCATGAATCAAACTGGAATAAGAGGTAAATGCCTTGGTAGGTTTATCGTGACACTTACCGCAAGTTTTAGGAAGGTTTTCAGCATTGACAGTCGATCCCGGATCACTAAAAGGTAATATCTCATGGTTGTCGTGACAATCCCAGCATATAGGCGCGTCTTTTGCGCTATTTTTATAAGCCCGTCCATGGTAGTAATCATTCCAAGACTTGAGTCGATCCATATGGCACTTAGCGCACACTTCTCCGTTTTTAACCGATGCTCTAAATTCTGAACGGTATGGTTCAAACCGTGGTGACTGAATATCATGATTTCCGTGGCAATCAAAACATGTCGGCGCATCTACATCTTTATCGTTGATTCGTCCGCTTATATTCTCGATCGCCAATTGGCCGTGAATGCTCTTTTTGAATACGAGCGCCTGATAGGGGTGGCATTTCATACAGGCAAGGCCAGCCACTTTTCGATAACCTTCCGGGGTAGAGGCCGGATGCAGATCATATGAGAAATCCTCGTGACAATCGAGGCAAGCGATTTTTTTATGAACCGAATTACCGATAATATCCTCATCTACAAATAATGAGAGTTCCTCACCATCCTGAAATTTACTCAGTTTCGTACTTGAATGGCAGGAAAGACATCCCCAGCGTGATTGCTTCGGAAGGATAAAAGGGGGAGGAATCGGCTGCTTAGCTTTATCATCCCAGGGTAGCGTAATTAAATCGACACCATTTTCCTCTTTTGTTTCATGCTCATCAGCAATTGAAATGCCGGAAAAAACGAAAATGACCAATAGTAAACTTGCAAAAAACAGTAATATTTTTTTCCAAGAAAACATTTTTAAATCTCTATTGTCGATTAAGTTCCGCAATTATTCGTCCTTTAGCGAGTAAGCTCCGGTTCTGTTTCTCCGGATTCCTCTTCTAGTTCTTCTTCCACTTCGTGGGCGCCATCATGATCACCGTGTTTTAGGCTCTCCCAGTCGGGCTCAACACCGAACCAGAAAAATTTAAGTACCGGATAGTCCTCCATGATCCCCAGATACGAGTGAATAGTGACTACGAGAAACATTAGCCTCATATTCGCCGAATGAACCACTCTCATCCAAGCCCCAAGTGAAGCCGTCCCTCCCATCATCCCGCTAATGAAGCCGGGAACAAGCCCGGGCCAAAAAATGATAAAACCCGTTAAGGCTTGAAGACCGATCAAAGCCCACAACATCGGATATGTCTGTCTTTGAATCGGGTTATATTTCTTCTTATGTTCGTATGGCGGACCGATAAAAGCGTAATACTTGAGTATCGACGGTGCCATTTTAAGGTCATCTAGATCAAAAATGAAATAGTCTCGCCAATCATTTTTTAAGAGATAGAGCCTAAAGAAAAGATTGAACGTTACGATGTACATGAAAAAGTAATGGATAAATCTCATTATCTCTCGACCACCATCAAAATACGGATAGCGGATATATATTCCGGAAACCGCTAGAAAAAAGAAAGATACGATATTTATCCAATGCCAGGCTCTGGCAGATACCGGAAAATCGTCGGCATATGGATGGCCATAACCATAAGTATGAGGATCATGAGCGCGATGCTCGACCGGACCCCAGTTGTTTTTAACAAAATGCTCTCTGACGCGGCCCGTTACGATACTACCGATAAAATGAGGAATGATAAATCCAAGTATCACACCCGCGGCTAAAAGGGCGCTTATGATATCAAGCCAAACGTTTACGCTGGCAAGCATATTTCCCCCTTATGACATTTAAATCTATCGGAAAGCATGAACCTCGAAACTTAAAATTTCGCCAGTATATATGAATATTTTACGTACCAAATAATATAAAATGTAAGGCTTAAGGTCAAGATATACGGTGCTTACGGAGCAATCAAGTCTTCCCTTCTTTGAACAGGATCGCTTATATCTAAATGGCCTGAAATAGTACTTATCTTCTTCCCTTCGACCTTAAATATAACTGAGTCTATAGTCGAAAATTCAGTAAGAGTATTTACGATCGAATAGACGCTCATCATCTCCTCAGCGCTCCCGCCGCCATGACCATCAATGAACTCTTTGGATAGATCGACTGTAGCCTTGCCGCCATCAACACTTATACTTATCAGCTTAGTGCCAACAGGTACAGACCGATAACTATCAGTAGTAGCGGGCCCCGAAATCAATCCTTCGATCGCCGCTTTAGCGATAGATTCCGTCTTTTCGGTCCTTACAACGGTTTTAATCAAACTCTCACCTTGCTCGCCAACAAAATAGAGAGTCATATCAATCTCTTCGGCAACTTTTACTTCGTCGAGCTTAGTCGCTTTTGCCGTTTTCCCCAGTTCGCTTCCTTTATCTCCTATTTTTTCGCTACTTTTCTCAGTCCCGGAGTTATCCTTGTCGGCTTCGACTGCCCCGTTACACCCGATAATCAAAGATAGCGCGATCAAGAAGACCGAAACTAATAGAATTTTATTAATAACCTTTAAATTAATCATCTTTGATTGCAAATGTAAGCTCTCCCTTTGATACGATTTCTTCACCAACAAAAGCTCTTCCCGTACCTTTGCCGATAACGCCTTTTATGCGGCTGATCTCTACTTCTAACTTCAATAAATCGCCAGGAACCACCTCTTTTTTAAATCTCACCCCATCGATTCCGGCAAACAAAGCGATCTTT
>JAUVQW010000033.1 GCA_030597945.1 Actinomycetes bacterium | reverse complement strand
TGATGGTTTTACAGGCAACATCACTCTAAAGCTAATAGAGGGCGTGGCTGCGGCGATCCTAAGGTCTATCAAAACCGGGGTTTCGAAAACACTCAGAGGCCGTTTGGGAGCCATATTGGCTCTCCCCGGGTTAAGGGAGCTCCGAGAAAGCTTAGATCCGGATACATACGGAGGCTCTCCGCTACTAGGTATTGATGGTGTCGTGATTATCGCTCACGGAAGTTCGACGCCAAAGGCGATATCAAACGCTGTTTTAGCCGCCGCATTCGCCGTCGAGCAAAAAGTCGTTGAAGAGATTAAAAGCAAAGTGGTTTAATATCATGACAATTATTTTGGAGTACGATGAGTAAAAAAAGTGTTGGGATCACCGGAATCGGGGCCAGCCTTCCGAAAAAGATCGTAACCAATAAAGACCTCGAATCTGTAGTAGATACGACCGATGAATGGATCAGAAAGAGAACGGGGATAGAAGAGAGAAGAGTGCTTGAAGTTGGGCAAAACCTTTCGGATCTTGGTGCACAGGCCGGCAAAGACGCAATCTCAAGCGCAAATATCAGCGTAGATGAGATCGACATGATTATAGTCGCAACCGGCTCACCCGAGCTGATCTGGCCATCCACAGCCTGCTTGGTCCAGCAAAAAATGGGAGCAAACTCTGCTGCAGCATTTGACCTTCAGGCCGCTTGCACAGGCTTTACTTATGGTATAGATATTGCCTGTCAATTATTAAGTTCAGGCGGGTACAAAAACATTCTTCTAATAGGCGCTGAAGCGATGACGCGATATGTCGATTGGAGCGACCGTTCGACATGCGTTCTTTTTGGTGATGGCGCCGCGGCCGTTGTTATCGGTGAGGTCGAGGAAGGGCTGGGTATTATTTCAAGCGATCTAGGTGCCGATGGAAATGGTTCTGATCTATTGGAGATACCTAATAGCGGTTCTGCTATTACCCACGATAAACTCGGAGACGTTATTGACCAGACGATAAAGATGAACGGCGCCGACGTTTTTAAGTTTGCAGTAAGAGTTATTCCCGCGACTATTGAGAGCCTTTTAAATAAGAGTGGAGTAATGTTGGAAGATATTAGTCTCATAGTTCCTCATCAGGCAAATAAGAGAATAACATATAGCGCTGCTGAGAAATTAGGAATCTCAAAGGAGGTTATGGTGAGCAACATCTCGAAATATGGCAATACCGGTGCAGCCTCCATCCCCTTAGCCCTATTTGGTCTAGAAAATGAAGGCCGCTTGGAAAAAGGGGACCTTATAATAACGGTTGGGTTTGGGGCGGGCCTGACTTGGGGTTCGAACTTAATAAAGTGGAGTAAAACATCTTAACCGAACACTAGTTGTCTGTTAGACTTAAAAACAATAAGGTAGATATTTAAAATGATCAACAAAGGATCAATGTTTTGTTAAGAACAGAGATATGTGACCAAATCGGCATAAAGTACCCTCTTTTTCAGGGCGGTATGGCGTGGGTCTCCTATGCTGAGCTTGCCGGGGCCGTATCCAATGGCGGCGGACTAGGAATTATAGCTTCCGGAATGCTGGTAGCCAGCACTTTGGGAGATGAAATAGCAAAAGCGAAGAAGATAACGGATAAACCGTTTGGTGTTAACGTGATGATGTTAAGAGATGACGTTGATGACATCTTTCAAGCAATAATAGATAATCCGGTATCGGTGGTAACAACGGGTGCCGGTAACCCTGGCAAATATATTCCGGAACTAAAGAAGCATGGGATCAAGGTATTTCCGGTTGTGGCCAGCACGGCGCTGGCTCAAAGGATGCAGCGCGCCGGGGCAGATGGTGTCATTGCCGAAGGAATGGAAGCTGGCGGCCATATAGGAGAGATAACATCGATGTGCCTTATCCCTGAGATTGTGGATGCCGTGGAAATTCCAGTTATCGCCGCTGGAGGCATCATTGACGGCAGAGGAGCCGCCGCCGCTCTGACCTTAGGTGCAAAGGCCATTCAAATGGGTACTAGGTTTCTCTGTGCCGAAGAGACTACGATAAATCATAAGGTAAAAGTCAGGATCGTTGAGGCTAAAGATAGGGATACCTTGATAACAGGGCGAAGTACGGGACATCCCGTTAGAGTAATCAAGAACAAGCTCTCAAAGGAACTTGAGAAATTAGACAATGAGAACAAGCCAGAGGAATTAAAAAAATTAGGATCAAATAAACTTCAGTCGGCGATGAAAGATGGCGATACGGAGTGGGGAAGTCTTATGTGTGGCCAAGGAGCAGCCCTGGTTCGAGAGATTCAGCCGGCGGCTGTGATCATCGAAGAAGTGTTTGAAGAGGCAGCAAGGTCGATCAAGTCGGCGCTTTTAATGATCGATGGAGTAAAAGCGGAAATTAATTGAAAGTGAAAAATTGGGCAGCCATATTTCCGGGGCAAGGTTCTCAAGTTCCTGGAATGGGAGGCAGGTTTATTGAGAGTTGGCCGCCGGCAAGAGCTCGGTTGCAGCAAGTCGATGAGGTACTTGGCAGAGCTTTGTCTGAAATTATGATGGACGGACCGAAGGATATTTTAGACGATACTGAAAATTCGCAGCCAGCCATATTTACAATCAGTGCTTTGTATTGGGATTGGCTTACAAAAGACATTGAAGATAAGCCAAGTTATGTCGCGGGACACAGTCTAGGTGAGCTATCAGCGGTATATGCATCCGGTGCAGCCAGCTTTGATGAGATATTGAGATTAGTAGATAAGCGTTCCCGGCTAATGAAAAAAGCAGCTGACAGTAATCCGGGGAAGATGGCAGCCGTTCTTGGCATGGAGCCCGGCACTGTAAAGGATAAGCTAAAAATGACGGATTATGTCGAGATAGCCAATTATAATTGTCCTGGCCAGATCGTCATCTCAGGTGAAACCAAAGCTTTTGAAAGGGTTGTCGAACCATTGAGAGAAGCGGGAGCAAAAAAAATCATCCCCCTCCCGGTCAGCGGGGCCTTTCATTCAAAGGCGATGGCTGAGGCCGAGAGCGAGTTTGAGGAAATATTGAAGGAATCAGACATTAAAGACCCCCGCATCCCGGTAATCGGCAATGTATCAGCCAAACCTCTGACGAATGGAGATGATCTTAGATCAGAATTGTCTAAACAGATCACATCTTCGGTGCTGTGGCAACAATCCATTGAATACATGATCGAAGATGGGACAGATTATTTTGTTGAAGTAGGTCCCCAAAAGGTGCTTAGCGGATTTCTATCCAGGATCGACAAGACAAAAAGATTTACGGCGTTAGATGGTTGTGATTTTTCAAAAGGAAACATGATTGTTTTTGACGAGTTGATAGGAGCGTAGGGTTGATAGATTTAAGCGGAAAAAAGGCATTAGTAACCGGCGGCTCCAGGGGTATTGGCAGGGCGACTTGTTTAAAGTTGGCAGAATTGGGAGCTGACATAGGCATAAATTATTTTGGCAGCCAGGAGAAAGCTGAAAAGGTTGCATCCGAGATCAGCGGAATAGGGCGAAAGTCGGTTCTTTTAAAAACAGATGTGAGTGATCATTCCAAAGTAAATGAGATGGTTGAAGAATTTGTGAGGTCTGAAGGAGGCCTTGATATTTTAATCAATAATGCCGGCATAAATAGAGATCAGCTATTAGTTAGGATGAAAGAATCAGACTGGGATGAAGTCATATCGACAAACCTAAAAGGTACATTCAATTGCACTCAAGCGGCCGCTAAAATCATGATGAAAAATCGATCCGGTGTCATCATCAACTTGTCCTCCGTTGTGGCGTTAACCGGTAATGCCGGTCAAGTCAACTATTCTTCAGCAAAGGCCGGGATCATTGGTCTTACAAAGACGATCGCCCGTGAACTTGCTTCAAGAAGTGTTCGGGTCAATGCCATAGCTCCGGGTTTTATTGAAACGGAGATGACCGCCGGATTAAGCTCTGAAAATCGCGAAAACATAGCTCAACGTGTCCCATTAGGTAAGTTTGGAAGCTCGGATGATGTGGCAAATGCCATAGCTTTCTTAGTATCTGATGAGGCAAAATACATAACGGGCCAGACATTAGTGGTAGATGGAGGTTTGTCGATATAAAACTTCTTACTTTTAATTATATCTGGTAAAATCGCCAGAAAGAGGTTAACAAGGAGGGCTAGATGTCAGATGATGTTTTTTCTAAAGTAAAAGTCGTAATCGTCGATCAGTTAGGCGTTGAGGAGGATGATGTGAAAAGCGAAGCGGCTTTTGCCGACGATCTTGGCGCAGATTCGTTAGACGTTGTTGAGCTTGTAATGGCGCTGGAGGAACGTTTTGAAATCGAGATTCCCGATGAGGAAGCTGAAAAGATAGCTACCGTCGGTCAAGCTGTAGAATATATTCAAGAAAGATCATAGTGACTTTACCCACATTAAAAATAAAAGACCTAGAAGCTAAGCTTCCGATAATCCAGGGAGGGATGGCAGTAAGGATATCTCTGGCACCACTTGCTGCCGCTGTCGCCAACGAAGGTGGTATAGGATTGATCGCCGCTTCGGGCATTACCCCCGATGAGCTTCAAAAACATATCAGGCAAGCAAGAGATATGAGTAAGGGGATTATCGGCATCAATGTCATGGTAGCGGTCCGCCAATTTGCCGATCTTGTCAAGACGGCTTTAGCTGAGAAGATTGACATTGTTGTAGCCGGGGCCGGTTTCTCTCGAGATATTTTTGGATGGTGTAAAAGTGCTGGAATAGCTGTAGCTCCTGTTGTCAGCAGTGAAAGGCTAGCAAAGCTTGCGGAAAAATTTGGAGCAGATGCCATTATTGTGGAAGGCAAAGAAGCTGGCGGCCATCTGGGGACGAATGAATCGATCAAAGCATTACTGCCTAGAATCATTGATGCGGTAAAGATACCGGTTATCGCAGCCGGCGGAATTATAAGTGGAAGCGATATATACAATACTTTAAAGACAGGCGCTAAGGGTGTTCAGATCGGAACAAGGTTTGGAATGAGCAAGGAATCCTCTGCTTCTGAAATGATGAAACAAACTTGGTTGGAGGCAAAAGGCAGTATAGTGACGGGAATGAGCCCGACCGACATGCCGAGCCGTGCTATAGACTCGACAGAGATGGAAGATATGCCAAAGGTCGGGGATAAAACAAAATGTGTAATGTGCCTTAAAAACTGTTCACATCGCGATGAGCGTATCAAGTTCTGTATTATTAAGGCTCTTGAAAACGCTCAAGAGGGCGATGTAGAACACGGACTTATCTTTTGCGGTGAGCGGGTAGGCGAGATCGAAGACATATTAACCGTAAAGGAGATAATAGACAATTTTAAAGAGGAATATTTGAAATGTTCCAAAATGGGAACGAGCCATTGCGCCGGATAGTCATTACCGGGATGGGGGCCATAACACCCATCGGAAATGACAAAGATACTTTTTTCACTTCACTTTTAGAAGGCAGAAGTGGAGCTGCAACAATAACAAACTTTGATCCGACCGGATACTCAAGTACTATTGCCGCCGAAGTTAAAGATTTCGATACTTCAGATGTGATCGAGCCGAAAAAACTTAGGCACCTCGATATGTTTACTCAATTTGCGATCATGGCAGCAAAAGAAGCCTTAGATGACGCAGATCTTGAAATAAGCGACGATAATGCAGAAAAGATCGGAGTGATCGTAGGCTCGGGAATAGGAGGCCTCCGGACCTTAGAAGATCAACACGAGATTCTAATGACAAAAGGGCCAAAGCGAGTCAGCCCCTATCTGGTCCCGATGATGATTCCCGACCTTGCGGCCGGGCAGATATCGATCTATTTCGGGGCGAAAGGACCGAATTGGTGCCCGGTAAGCGCGTGCGCTACCGGAACACATGCTATTGGCGAAGCGTTTGAAACGATAAAGAGAGGCGCTGCAGAGATTTGCATAGCCGGCGGCAGTGAAGCGCCGGTAACCCCACTTGGTGTAGCCGGTTTTGCTTCGGCGCGAGCCTTGACTACTCGAAACGACGAACCGGAGAAGTCTAGCAGGCCCTTTGATCTAAATAGGGACGGATTTTTGATTGGTGAAGGTGCGGGGATCCTCATATTGGAGACGCTCGAGAGCGCTAACGATCGCGGTTCCAACATTTACGCTGAAGTCATCGGGTATGGAGCTTCGGGAGATGCTTACCACATAACATCGCCTGATATTACTGGTGATGGGGCAGCCCGTTCAATGCAGATAGCTTTAGATTTGGCAAATTTGTCGAGTAGGGATGTCGACTACGTAAACGCACATGGTACATCTACGAAGATGAATGATAGCCTCGAGACAATTGCCTTAAAAAAAGTTTTTAAAGATCAAGTATACGATCTGCATATAAGCTCAACAAAATCGATGACAGGACATTTATTGGGAGCCGCTGGCGGCGTCGAGGCCATCGCATCTGTTCTTGCAATCATAAATAATAAGATACCACCGACGATCAACCTCGATGACCCCGATCCGGAGTGCGATCTAAATTATGTTCCAAATAAAGCCGTTTCATTAGAAGTGGATGTGGCAATGTCCAATTCGTTTGGTTTTGGTGGACATAACGCGACCGTTATTTTTAGCAGGTTTTAAGAGTTTTGAATAAAGACGTTATATTATTAAAAGCAGAAGAGATCCTCGGAGTGACATTTAAAGATATCACCCTTCTTAAAACAGCGCTCACCCATAGCTCGTATGCGTATGAACACAAAATCGAGTTTAATGAGAAGATGGAGTTCTTGGGAGACTCTGTCCTGGGACTTTCCGTAACCGAGTTTATCTTTTTGAGATATCCAGAATTTGAAGAGGGCGACCTTGCCAAGTTACGGGCAAACCTGGTAAAAGCTGAGACCTTGTCCGATATCGCCGAACGCCTTAAGCTTGGGGAAATTGTCATTATAAGTAGTGGCACTGAACAAGCCGGAGGCAGAACGAACCGATCGATCCTTGCGGACTGCCTTGAGGCGATCATAGGAGCCATCTACCTTGATCAGGGATACGAGAGCGCGAAAAAATTTGTCTTAAAAAACCTTAAGGATAAGATTTTCAAAGAAGCGGCAAGAAAGGACCTCTCTGATCCTAAAACGATACTTCAAGAACTGACCATGCAAGAATGGAGCACCCTTCCTCAATACAAGATCGTGGATCAAAAGGGAATGGCCCATAATCCGACTTTCTCGGCTGAGGTCTTTATTGATGGAAAGAGTTATGGCCGCGGAGCAGGCAAGAGCAAGAAGAAGGCGGAACAGGTGGCCGCCGAATGCGCACTTGATGAACTAAAAAAATCATCGTAAGCATACTCTTTTTATCTCGTTTAATCTTAGTTATACTTAAGATACAAACGATTAGTAACTATTCAGGAGATACATGTTTCTTCGATCGCTTTCACTACGTGGGTTCAAGTCATTTGCAAATAAAAGCGTCCTGAAATTCGAGCCCGGCATAACCTCCATTGTCGGTCCAAATGGAAGCGGAAAAAGCAATATAACCGATGCAGCGCTTTGGGTACTTGGCGAACAGCGGGCAAGGACGTTAAGAGGATCCACAATGCAAGATGTTATTTTTTCAGGAAGTACGACCAGGCAATCACTTGGTGTAGCTGAGGTAAGCCTTGTTCTGGACAACAGCAAGGGCATTATCCCTATTGAATATAGTGAGGTAACGGTCTTAAGGAGATGCTATAGATCCGGTGAGAGCGAATATTATCTTAACGGATCGCCTTGTAGGCTAATAGATATTCAGGAGATCCTTTCGGACAGCGGTCTGGGAAGAGAGATGTACTCCATCATTAGCCAGGGAAAGCTTGATGAAGTATTAAATAGTAAACCGGAAGAGAGAAGAAAACTTATTGAGGGCGCTGCGGGTGTATCAAAGCATAAGAAAAGAAAAGACAAAGCGCTTCGGAAGATGAATTCGATGGGTGACAACCTTACCCGGGCTAAGGATATATTGAAAGAACTTAATAGGCAGCTGATCCCTCTTGAGAAGCAAGCTAAAAATGCGGACGTCTATTTTGATATGAGAGACGAATTAAAAGAAGCTGAAGTCGCTATAGCAGTTATAGAACTTAGGGGTTATCAAAAAAAATGGGAAGATAAGAGCGGGCGCCTAGAGGAAATAAAGAAAAAGAATGCCGGTTTTGACAAAGATTATCAAAAAGAGTCGCAGGTAATAAGGGATTGTGAAGGCGAACTTGAATCACGGGAATCGGTGGTCGGTGATATAAATGAACATCGCAGAAGGACGGAGGGCGTTGAACAACAGATAAACAGCGGCCTACTGCTTCTCGAGGAGAAGGGACGAAACCTGATAGAGAGGTTAAGCGAGCTTAGACAGAAACGATATCAAGATGAAAGCAGAAAGAAGGCTAGGACAGAAGAGCTAGAGAGATTAGAAAAGGAAAGAGCGCAGTCCGATAAGTCGCTCGGGGAACTATATAATGAATTGTCTATCCTAAGAAAGAAGACGGAGCAGACAAAGAAGGAAAGCAGGTCCGCAAATGATGAGTATGAATCTCTTAGGAAAAACTTGGAAAGAGCTAGGACTAAGCACGAGGAATCCAAGGAAGCCCTTGGTGAATCAAATACTTCAATATCTACGGCGAGAGAACAGATAGATTTCTTAAATGGCCGCAAAGAAGCCGCTTCTGTCCGTGAGTCGGAGCTTTCAGAGAATATAAAGGCCTCCGAAGGTGAGGTAAAGAAGTTGAGAGAGTCTCTCGACAAAAGCATGAGCGTTGTCGAGAGGATTAATGTTGACGTTGAAAGCTTAAGAGATGAAGTTCGAAAATCGGCTCTAGAATGCGAAGAAGCTAATACAGAAAATAATCGACTTATAGCAAAAGTAGCTGCTCTAGATAATCTGAGCAATGATTTAAGGCAATACAATAAAACCGCTGAAAATCTTTTAAAGCAGGGGAAAAAAACAGATTCGATATTTGGCAGGGTGGAGGAGTTCATATCCGTTTCCAAGGAATATGAAAAAGCAATGGAAGTAGCGCTATCAAGAGACCTTAGTACCTTGATTGCAAAAGATTATCGTGAAATATTTAAGGCTATCGATTCACTTGGAGGTGACGATAGCCCTGTCTCCTTGATCCCAGCTTTTGGAGTGGGAACTGAAATTAATCCGGAGGTAATTGACGGAGCAAAACGAGCTCTCGATGTCGTAAAATTTGACAAAGAGATAAGTGAAGCAATTAGCCTTCTTCTTGAAGAAGTATATATAGTTGACGACCTTGAGGTCTTTTTAAAAAATGGGAACAGATACCCGAGAAAGACTTTTGTTTCGCTAAAGGGAGAGATTCTAACAGCAAAAGGCGTTATCAGAAAAGGATTTTTAAAAGACGAGAGCCTGGGACTTATTGGGTGCAAAAGAGAAATTAAGGAATTAAGAGAGAGGCAACAGGTCGTCGAATCTAATGCCAAATCAAAAGAGAACGCTCTTTATGAGTTGAAGGATGGGCTTGAGAGGACAGAAAAGGATAGAGACGACAAAAGGGAAGCAACTAGAGTCGATGAGGCAAGGGAGATAAGCCTTCGCGATAAGATCGTGAACCTTAAAGAGCAACTCGAACTTCTTAACAATGAAAGCACTGAACTAAATGAAGGCATAGAATCTGCTAAAGAAGAAATTAACAGATCAGATGGTAAGCTGGGTCAACATAGCGGCGAGCTTGAAAAACTAAAAGAAAAGATAGTTTTCGGCGAAACAGAACTCGATGATCTTCAAAAGAAACGTGAAGGAAGTATTGAAAGAGAAAAAGTTACTACGACGGCACTTTCCCAGTGCCAGGTAGGGATCGCTTCTTTTACCGAGAGGCAAGTCCACTTAAAGCAGCAGATAACAAAGTTAACTGACGAGATCAAAGAATCAGATGACGCTTTTCGTTTTAGCGAGAATGTCGAGAGAGCTCTTGAGAGGTTAAGGTCAAGGATAGAACCGGTTCATGATCTTTACACGGATCTCCGACTAAAAGCCGAAGAGTGGAAAGAGATTTTAAAAATGCAGGTTGAAGATGAATATAATGTGACGAAAGAAACAAGAACAAATCTAAAAGCCGCCCAAGAAAGATCCAATCAGTTACTAGGAAAGATCAACGAGTTAAAGGAAGATGAGACAAAGGTCCAGGTAGGAATTGCTAAGATCGAGGCCAAGGTCAACACAACTATTGAGAACCTGGTGGATGAACTTCAGGTCCCACTCGAGAAAGCTCTTGAGATTGTACCGGAAGATAGTGAAATCGGAGCTTATGAAGAAAAAGCTAAGTCTTTTCGCCTAAAGCTGGCCGAGATCGGAACGGTAAACCCGATGGCCGCTAAAGAGTATAAAGAGATAAGTGAGAGGCATGGCTTTCTTACAGACCAGATAGATGATCTTTTAAAGAGCAAGAAATCACTGGCAAAGGTCGTAAGTGCTATTGAAATAAAGATTGAAGAGAAATTCAACGCGACCCTAAAAGACGTAAACGATAACCTTCAAAAGGTTTTTGGCGAGCTTTTTCCTGGAGGGAAGGTACGGCTTATCGAAATCGAGGGTGACGACCTCAATGAACCAGGAATCGACATAGAAGCGCAACCGCACGGTAAAAAGCTTCAGTCGCTGTCGCTTTTATCGGGGGGTGAGAAAGCGTTGGTCGGCCTCGCCTTTCTATTTGCGATTTACTATACAAGACCCAGTCCCTTTTACATACT
>JAUVQW010000078.1 GCA_030597945.1 Actinomycetes bacterium | reverse complement strand
CCTCTAAAAGTCTCCCAGCAACCAATTCTGCCCCTTGTAGTCAGGATGGTTGCTGCCGGTTCCGTCGCTCTTGCCATATCTTTGGTATTGGCAATCTGGTTCTCAAAATATTTTACAGACCCGTTAAGCAAGATAGCTTCTTCCGCTGAGGAGATCGCTAAAGGGGATTTCGATCAAAGAGTCGATATAGAAAGCGAGGATGAGATAGGTCGCTTGGCAAAGACCTTTAATTATATGACTGAAAAGGTAGGCGAAAGTATCAGGCTTCGGCAAAACTTTCTTATGAATGTATCTCATGAACTTAGAACTCCGCTTACTTCTATTCAAGGTTTTTCTGAGGCCATGATCGATAAGACTGTTGAAAATGAAGAAGAAAAAGAGACCTCTCTAAAAGTCATAAACGACGAGAGCAAACATCTATCTAGACTAATAGACGACCTCCTCGACCTAGCGAAATTGGACGCAAAACAATTCTCGCTTCATACTGATAAATTTGATATCAACGAGCTACTGACCGATCTAGGCGATAAGTACGAAAAGCGTTGCAAAGATGAATCTATTGAATTTATGATCGAAACGTCCCCTCTTCCGCAATTATACTCAGATAGCACAAGAGTCAACCAGATTGTTACTAATATTGTCGAGAACGCTTTAAAGTTTACACCCACTGGCGGTCGCGTAAGTTTGAAAAGTACGATCGATGCCAAAACTATTGTTATAGCAATAAGTAATACAGGCCCTGAGATAGAGGCAAATGAGCTTACAAACATCTTTAAACCGTTCTATTCTAGCGGTCCAAAAAAAGGTAGCGGCCTTGGGCTTGCTATCGCAAGCGAACTGAGCCACGCTTTGGGTGGTAGGATCGAAGTCGAGAGCGAACCGGGTAAGTTGACGACTTTTAAGGTATTTTTGCCAACCGCTCTTTTTAGTCCCCGCTGATGTTTAGAATTAAACCACTAAAGGGATCATCAATAAAAAAAGACGGCTCTTTCGAGCCGCCTTTTAACTTCTTTATATTATACTTTCTACGCCGGGACTTCTTCCTCATCTGTTGATGAGGCTACCGGTTTTTCTTCGTCTTTATTACCGGTAGGAAGCACTTCGACTTCCTCAGTCTCAAGCTCAGGCTCGGTTCCCTTAGTTATCACATCTTTAGTTATCGTACAGCGATTAACATGGGGTTGCGATGGCAGATCATACATAACATTTAATAGCGCATCTTCCAAAATAGCCCTTAGTCCCCTAGCACCCGTAGCCCTCTTCATCGCTTTACTGGCGATAGCTTTGAGAGCCTCTTTTTCAAAGACCAGATCGACCCCATCGTAATTAAAGAACTTCTGATACTGCTTTACAAGCGCGTTCTTTGGCTCTAGTAATATAGTGACAAGATCCTTTTCTGTCAGATTATCAACCGTCGACAAGACCGGAAGGCGTCCTACAAATTCGGGTATAAGACCAAATCTTAAAAGATCTTCGGGTAATACTTTCGTAAGAATATTCCCGATAGCTTTTTGTTTTCTGGACCTTACGTCAGCGCCAAAACCTATGCCCTTCTTCCCGACCCGGTTTTCGATGATCTTTTCAAGCCCGTTAAAAGCGCCACCGACGATAAACAACACGTTAGTAGTATCGATCTGTATAAACTCTTGATGAGGATGTTTCCTGCCACCCTGAGGCGGTACACTGGCTTCTGTTCCTTCCAATATCTTTAGAAGTGCCTGCTGTACACCCTCCCCTGATACATCCCTTGTTATCGACGGATTCTCAGATTTTCTAGCAACTTTATCGACCTCGTCTATATAAATAATTCCATTCTCAGCACGTTTTACGTCATAGTCAGCAGCTTGGATCAACTTCAGCAAGATGTTCTCTACGTCCTCACCGACATAACCAGCTTCGGTAAGCGCCGTCGCATCAGCTATCGCAAACGGAACATCTAAAATTTTTGCCAGTGTCTGCGCTAGCAGAGTCTTTCCACAACCCGTAGGGCCAAGAAGTAAGATATTACTCTTTTGGAGTTCCACACCATCGGCCGTTTGTGGTCCGACTTGAATTCTCTTGTAGTGGTTATATACGGCGACAGAGAGGGCTTTTTTTGCTTCTTCCTGGCCTATGACATAATCATTTAAGACGTCATAGATATCTTTTGGCTTTGGAAGATCGTCGAGTTGCAGTCCTCCAGCATCATCCGTCAGCTCTTCATCGATTATCTCGTTGCAAAGCTCTATGCACTCGTCACATATATAAACGCCAGGGCCGGCTATTAACTTTTTAACCTGCCTCTGACTTTTTCCGCAAAATGAACATTTTAGTTGTTCTGAACCATCGTATTTTGCCATACAAATACCTCGTTTATTATTTTTTTCTATCCTTTAGGACTTCGTCGATTATACCATACTCCTTGGACTCCTCTGAAGTCATAATATAGTCTCTATCGGTATCTTGCTTAACCCGATCTATCGCCTGACCAGTATGTTTCGATAATATAATATCTAATAATTCTCTCGTCCTAGAGATCTCCCTTGCCTGGATCTCGATATCTACAGCCTGTCCTTGAGCGCCCCCATGAGGCTGATGGATAAGCACCCTAGAGTTCGGTAGAGCGTATCTTTTTTTAGCATGCCCCGAAGCAAGAAGTAGTGCCGCGCCACTAGCCGCCTGCCCAATACAGATCGTTGATACGTCTGGTTTTATATATTGCATCGTATCGTAAATCGCCAGCGCGGACGTGACCACTCCTCCAGGACTGTTAATGTAAAAACTTATATCTTTCTCTGGATCATCAGATTCAAGATGCAGCATCTGCGCGATTATCAGATTGGCGATATCATCATTGATCTCGTTTCCCAAAAAAATAATCCTCTCATTTAATAGTCGAGAGAAGATATCGTATGATCGCTCACCTCGCGGTGTCTGCTCAATTACTATAGGTACTAAACTCACTGCTCATCATCACCTTTCTCTTCTTTCTGCTCTTGTTGATCTATCTCAAAATCTTTAGCTATATCAGAGAAATCCATATCGGGATCGATTGGCCTTTCTTCAACGATTTCTTCTTCTTTCTTTCCCTTTTTCTCGATTTTTTCTTTCTCTTTTTCACTATCTTTAGCTGCCTTTTTCTCTATCTCTTCCGGTTTGACGAACTTAACCTTTGAAATCAAATAATCTACAGTTTTCATCATGCTGAGCTGGCTTCTTAAATAATCAAAATGCTCCTCCGTCATCTCAGCTTTTATCTCATCTATTTTTTGATCTGATTTTTCTGAAAGCCTATTTAACTCCTCATCAATATCATCATCACTAGCTTCAATCTTTTCCTTTTTCATTACCTCTTCTAAAACAAGGTTGGTTTTTACTCTTTTCTCTGCCTCTTCTCTAAATTGTTCTCTAAATCCCTGAAAAGTATCCCCTTGTTCTTTTAGATATGACTCAAGATCAGTCTTTTCACGTTTTAAGATATTATTGAACTCTTCAGAAAGAGAGTTAATCTGCTGCTCTACCATTCCTTGAGGTATATCAATACTTGCGTCTTCCGTCACATAATCTATGGCGCCGTCTCTCTTGGTCGCCTCTTGTTCTTTCTCTTTCCTGGTTTCAAGTTCTTTCTTTACATCAGCTTTCATCTCTTCCAATGTGTCGAATTTACTGACGTTTTTTGCAAAATCATCATCTAGCTTTGGCAACTTCTTTGTTTTGATCTCCTTAATCGTGATGTGAAAGACGACGTCTTTCTCTGCCAGATCTTTGGAGTGATAATTTTTAGGAAAAGTTACGTCGATATCCCTTTCCTCGCCTGCTTTCGCCCCGATGATCTGCTCTTCAAAACCGGGAATAAATGATTCAGATCCGATCTCCAACATGTCATCGCTAGCGGAACCGCCATCAAACGGTTTTCCATCAAGAAAACCTTCAAAATCAAGCAGCACATAATCGCCGTCTTCTACCGCCCTCTTAACCGGCTTCAGCTCAGAAAATCTATCGCGAATCTTGTCAATGTGCTCATCAATTTCCTTTTTTGAAGCCTTCGTCGCTACCTTCGGTAGTTTTATTACTTTATAATCTCCCAATTTTACCTCGGGCTTCAACTCGACCTTAGCTGTAAAGATAAATGGTTTGTCCTTCTCGATCTGTTCCACATCGACTTTTGGTTGGCTAACCGGTTCAATGCCACTGGACTCTATCGCCTCGGGATAGAAAAGTGGTATAAGATCGTTTAGAGCTTCATCCATAACTGCATCTTCTCCGACCATCTGATCGATTATCCGGGGAGGGACCTTACCCTTACGAAATCCAGGTATTCGAACCTTTTTTGATACTTCACGATAAGCTTTATCGATCGAAGGCATTACCTTCTCGGCAGGAACTTCCACCTTGAGCATAACGACGTTTTTTTCATCTTCCACGTTCGTGACTTCGGTTTTCAATTTATCTCCCATAAACTAATATTCCAATCCTCTTGCCTGTAAGTGACATAGTATTCGCATATTACATTGATGACCTGATAAAGTAAAGGCAAAGGCTACTGTGATTGACCTACTCGATCCCGATGATCAGAGGATAAAGTGGTTGGCCCCCATTTTTTAGGTCGATTTCCAATTTCGGAAATTCTTCTTCGATCAACTGGGTAATGTTTTTCCCGATCTCAGTAGGACAATCGCTTCCAAGCAACATAGTCATTATCTCGTGATCATCACTTATTGATCGGCTCAAAAGATCTTTTAGAGTCTTCACCGGGTCTTTGCCCACAACAGCGACTTCATCCTCGATAAGCCCCAGCCAATCACCGGCAGAAACCCCTTTTGCGTCATGGATAGCCCGGGTTAGTGATAGGCTCTTTACGCTGCTAAGAGCATCGTTCATCTCGTTTGTAAGCTCACCCAGATCGGCATTCTCATCAAAAAATAGTAGTGAAGAGATGGCTTGAGGTATAGATTTTGTCGGAACAACCGCTACTTCCTTCTCGCTCATCTGACTTGCCTGCTTAGCAGCCAAGATAATGTTTTTATTATTGGGAAGGACAATGATCTCATCATGCGGGGCTTCTTCAATCTCTTTTAATATCTCCTCTGCTGATGGATTAAGCGTCTGGCCACCTTCTACAATGGCCGCAACCCCTAAGCTCTTTAATATATCTTTTATTCCCCCACCTGTTGCTACGGCGACGACTCCTATGCCCTTAGTTGGTTTCGAAAGAGTTGCCGATCTCTCTTGGCTTTGTTGTGCAAGGTTGTGAATAGCCACTTCCCCGATCGAGCCGATATCAGTACAAATATCCAAAACTTTTCCGGGAGAATCAGAGTGAATATGAACACGGTAAGTATCACCATCGCCCACAAAAATCATCGATCCTCCAAGAGGTTCTAGTTTTGATCGCATTTTTTCTGGGTCAATATCTTCAGCCGTTAAGATGAACTCTGTACAGTAGCCGAATTCGAGATCCTCTTCATCCTCTACTAACTTTACATCTATCGATCTAAAGGTTATCTCTCTGTCGCTCCAAGCGGCTGACATACCTTCTAGAACCATCGAGAGCCCAAATCCACCGGCGTCCACCACCCCCGACTCCTTTAAGATCGGCAGTAACTCCGGTGTCATATCCGTAGACCTTTTCGCCTCGTTGGCGATAGTTTCCAGAAACTTTCCCATCTCCAGTTGCCTACTGGAATCCGCACACCTGGCGATATCTCTTATTACAGTTAAAATAGTTCCTTCTACCGGATCACTTACCGCAGCATAACCGGTATCTGATCCCTTGATCAAAGAATCGGCAAAGGTGTCTGCATCCATATTGTT
>JAUVQW010000070.1 GCA_030597945.1 Actinomycetes bacterium | reverse complement strand
AGAGGCTCCCACTTTAAAGTTGGAATAAGGCGCATAAGCTAACTTCTGAGCTTCCCTAGCTTTCTCGACTAATACCTCAATTTCATAGGAATCATCATTTATTGCTCCGCTCATCGGCTATAACCGTTCAATCTTCATCGTCTGCACCATTCTTGGCCTTCTCATCCTCGGTAACTATTACTTTCAAAATCCTTCTTCCAACCACTTTTTCCACAAAAAAATCTAAGTTCCTAAAGCGTACTTTCTCACCCATCGATGGAATATGGCCGACGAGATTATAGACTAGGCCTCCCAGAGTATCTCCGACATCTTCGGGAAATTCGACTTCAAGCATCTCGCCGACTTCATCAAGGTAGGCTCGGGCATCGATCCTATAACTATGCTCATTTATCGGTTCCACGAGAGCTTCTTCTAGATCGTATTCATCAAAGATCTCTCCGACTATCTCTTCAAGAAGGTCCTCGATAGTGACTAAGCCCGCGGTTCCACCAAACTCATCTAACACGATCGCCATGTGTACCTTCTTCTCCTGAAGTTCTTTAAGCAATTCGCTTACCCTTTTGGACTCCGGTATAAAGTAAGCCGGACGAAACATCTTTTTTAATCCATTCTCTTCTTCCTCTTCTTTTAAGTCTGTCCGCTTCTGCTTGATAAGAAGATCTTTTGCGTATATAAAGCCGACAACATTATCCAGCGAGTCCTCATAGACCGGTATCCGCGAGTGGCCCTCCCTGATGACCTTATCCATAACTTCATCCAGAGAAGATGATGACCTAACGGCAACAATATCCACTCTTGGGGTCATCACTTCCCTAACAACGGTATCCCCGAACTCGAAAATAGAGTGGATCATCTCCTTCTCTTCTTCTTCAATAACTCCCTCTTCCTCACCAACTGTGACCATGGTCTTTATCTCTTCTTCAGTTAGGAAAGGCCCTGCTTTTTTTGTCCTGCCACCAAATACCCTAATAAATGCGTTCGCGATCCTTATAAAAATATATGTAAGAGGATAAATAAGGATCGTAAGGACCGAGACAGGCCTTACCACTAAAAGAGCTACTCGTTCAGTATTATTTAACGCAAAGGTCTTCGGTATCATCTCAGCGTAAACGAAGAAAACCAGCGTAACCGCCCCAGTCGCGATCGCTGCACTGTATGGTAGATATTTGGCAGCCAGCGTCGTCGCTAGAGCCGCGGCCCCTGTATCGGCAAGCAAGGTAAGGAATAGAAGTGCGGCAAGGAATTTATTAGACTGTTCCATTAATTTGAGCAGCAGCAAAGCGGACTTATTTCCTTCATCCGCTTTCTGAATTATCCTGATCTTATTTACGGCGCTTAATGATATCTCCGAAGCCGAGAGAAATACCCGGAATAGAAGAAGGGCAACAAGCCCTAATACTCTAAGTAATATCGTATTCAATTACCTTCCTCACTATAGCTCCTCATGACTTAAAAAAGAGTTGAAATATTATTACAGTTATCAGCACGCCAAGCAATCCCCCGGAGGCTATCTGAAGTACTGAGTGGAATTTTGCCTCGCGGCGACTTTGAAAGACAAGGAGAGCCATTATAAGCGCCAATGTGGCAAGTAGCGCGTTTTTACTAATAAGCGTTATCGCTGTAAATAATGATCCTGCGACAGCGCTGTGTCCGCTCGGCCAACCGCCTCTTAGCCATGTCCCCGTTTTTGTCCTGGCCTTTGCCCACATAACAGCAATAATTACTAATATTAGGGCGATAGCCGTTACATGGATCGGTGATTGCCTGACCCTGTTTATCGTTCCAAAAGTAAACGAATTCAACTTTGGAAAAAAAATAAGATATCCGACGACCACTGCCACAAGAGTTGATATAAGAACCGCAGCAGCAGCGACATCCTTAGCGATCTGCGCCAGCGGATCATAAGTATTGGTAGTCACATCTATCGTCGATTCGATAGCCGTATTAAAAAATTCGGTAATAATGACTAAAACGATGGCCATCATCAAGATCATGAACTGAATGCTGTCGACCCCGAGGACCAGGCTTAAAAGAAGTACAAGAGCGGCTATTATTAAGTGGATCCTCATATTTCTTTGCGTCCGAAGCACGTAGACAACGCCGTCAATTGCGTAATTAAAGCTTCGAAAAAGTGGCTGTGTCTTCATTTTAAGATATCAACTCATCAAAACTTAATAAGATCTCATCTTGCCGTTTCTCCATCATTTCGGCCTCTGACGGTTTTTTGTGATCATGGCCTTTTAAGTGAAGTATCCCATGAACCAATAGCGTTTTTATCTCTCCAAGAAGGTCGACTCCGGATTCTTTGGCATTATTATCAGCGACTTCCGGCGATATGATAACATCACCAAAAAAATGGTCTTCATGTTCATCCTCCAGATTGAATGAGAGAACATCGGTCGGTCTATCTATGCCTCTATAGGTCTTATTCATCTCTTTAATGGTTTCCGCGTCGACTAAGGCAATGCTAAGCTCATAGTTTTCGCGATCGATCTCCCTTAAAGCATGTTCGGCCAGCCGTTTAAGTACTAGCTGCTCGATTTGGATGCCTGATTGATTGTTCACCAAGACTTCCAGTTGATATCACCCTTTTCTGTCTCGGTAGCTCACAAGTGGGATACTCTATCCTGGAATGATACATCGTTGTCAGGGTATGAGTGTATATCTGTCCGATTATTTCGATGTCTCCAAGCGTTAGATCACATTGATCTAATTGGTGATCATCTAGTTTTGCTTGAATGACATTCTTTACCATCTGCTCAATCTTTTTCGGTGAAGGTTTTGATATTGTCCGCACGGCAGCCTCCGAGGAGTCAGCCAGCATCACCAGGGCAGCCTCTCTTGATACAGGCTTTTCGCCGGGATATCTGAAGTCGACCTCAGAAACCTCTTCTTTGTCATTATTAGTCTTTGCTTGATTATAGAAATAGCTTACAAGTCCGGTTCCATGATGTTGATTTATTATTTTGACTATCTCTTTTGGTAATCTATTTTTGATAGCGAGCTCAACGCCCTCTTTTACATGGGCCGTAATAATAAGGCTGCTTAAATTAGGTTTCGTCTTATCGTGGGGATTATCTCCATACTGATTCTCAACAAAAAAGTAAGGCCTCCTTATCTTTCCGATGTCGTGGTAGTAAGCGCCGACTCGAGTAAGCAATGGATTGGCGCCGACTTTTTCCGCAGCGCTTTCAGCCAGATTGCCGCTGATAATGCTGTGATTATATGTTCCTGGAGCATTAGTCATAAGCTCCCGTAGTAGTGGTTGCGACGGACTTGCCAGCTCCAATAATCGCATATCAGTAGTAAGATTAAAGGCATATTCCAAAAACTGGGTACCGGCGATCGTCAGCATGGTTGCAAAAAAACCACCAACAACCCCCCATCCCACATTAAAGGCAAGTTGTATAGACGTTACGCCGCCAGATAAGCTTACAACCAAAGAAAGGACGCCCATCACTAGCATCAACCAAAACCCAGCCTTTGTAAGGTCGGATCTGTATGAAGTATGAGCTGTCAAGTATACTCCGGCAAGGCTGGAGATGGTCGCCATAAAAATAAATTGGCCGTCCGATCCGATCGCCAGCGATATTAGAAGGCTAGATAAGATCGCCATCATTATTCCTACCTCATAATTGAGAAGAATGGTCGTAACCATCGCTGCTGCCGCTACCGGGATCATAAAAGTAGGTGAAACTGGAGCCAATCCCTTACTTACGGCAAGGATAGTGAGTAAAATGATGGATATTAAAAATAGCCTAAGATTGCTTTTATATATCTTTTTTTGGAATTCCCTCAGATAGACTACACTGACTAAGATAATTGCAAGAACAGATAATGTAAGCCCCAAAAGAGTCCCTAAGTCACTAATTAAAGACGTTTTTAACAATCCCATATCCTGAAGCGATTTAAGTTGATTAGATGAGACGATCTTTCCTTCATTTATAATGACCTCACCTTCTTGCCTTACTACTTGAACCGTCTCAACTTCGTTTCTTGCCTTCTTGATCTTCTTGTCGGTTGCTTCAAAATCGAGTAGATAATTAGCCCGTAAATTATTCGCGGCCACTACAGCCGCGATTTTCAGCGCTGCCGGCTGGCCATTGCTTCCTGCAAGTAGTTTTTCTCTTTCCAATGCGATGCCGTCATTACCCACAACTGACGTCATTGCCTTATCCAGTAATGCCATACTTGCTTTTAAACTCTCTTTGATTTGATTTTCATCCATTAATATTAAAGCTGATTTCTCTGATTCAGAAAATTCATCCCCCATGATTGAAGCAAGCTTTTCTGCTTTGAGCCTTTCATCATACGACTCATTATTTAATACACTTAAAATCTCCTCATAATCATCGTCAACCCGCTTTTTTGACCGCTCCAATACCTCATCATCCAGTCTAAAAACCGGATCAACGTCAGCCTCGGCTTCATCTCGCAATAAATCCATATGGTCATAATCTATTACCCTGACATTTCGATCGGCCTTTATCGTACGCGGACTGGGTTTACCTGTTTTTATATTCGTTCCCGATGATGGGATGAAGTCCAAAGCGATTATCGCAACAGCTACGGACAACATTACCGCCAGTAATAAGACGCGAAAATATATGCTGTTATAGACTTTCAAAAGCGCTGGGATTAAGTTAGCAAAGAGGTCACTCTTAGAGCCATTTTTATCCAATTATTAGCCTTTCTTGTTCTCCTCAAATCGCCGATAGGCTTCGACGATCTCTTGGACAAGCTTATGTCTAATGACATCTTTTGAGGACAATCGGACAAACTCGAGATCGTTAATACTTTTTAAAATGTTCTCAATTACCTGTAGCCCCGATCTTTTATCGTGAGGTAAATCTATCTGGGTGATATCTCCGGTCACGACGACTTTTGAGCCAAAACCAAGACGCGTTAAAAACATTTTCATCTGCTCAGGTGAGGTATTTTGAGCTTCATCCAGGATGATAAATGATTCATTTAAAGTTCGGCCCCTCATATAGGCGAGCGGCGCCACCTCTATTGAACCGGTATCCAGTAGCTGGCTAAATCGGTCGGGCTCCATCATATCAAAAAGAGCATCATAAAGGGGTCTCAAATACGGATCCACTTTTTCAAATAGAGTGCCCGGTAGGTAACCAAGTTTTTCACCGGCCTCAACGGCAGGTCGTGTCAGGATTATCCGGTTGACCATCTTCTTCGAGAGAGCCTGGACTGCCATGGCCATCGCCAGATAAGTCTTCCCTGTCCCAGCAGGACCTATAGCGAAAGTCGCGGTATTCGAACGGATAGCATCTATATATCTCTTTTGGCCCGGAGTCTTTGGCCCGATCGCCTTACTTCTATGAATCAGGATGGTATCAGAAAAAATCTCCTTAGGCGTAAGATCATCATCTTTCGTTTTGATAAGATCGACAGTCTGTTCTACGCTCTGCTTCGTCAATCTCTCACCCGCTTTCAAAATGTCGAGCAATTCCATAAAGATATTTGAGATAATCTCAGCTTCCGCCTCGTGACCGGTGATAGTGATCTTATTTCCTCTCACCACAATACGGCTTGGAAAGGCGTTTTCTATAACTTTTAATAATTCATCCCGATGACCTAGCAAATCGAACATCGGCTGGCTATCGGGAACTTCTACTTTAATCTCTTTAGTTTTTATGTTTGGCAATATCTAGTTAATCTCCTAAGATACAGATTATATCACTTCAACCCATCCCTATCCACTAAGCTTAGCCATTACGATCTGGCTTATCATAGACCCATCCGCCTTGCCTTTTACCTTAGGCATCACAGAAGACATTACGCTCCCCATATCTTTTTGGCTCGAGGCACCCATCTCTTCAATCACTGCTTCGATGATCTCCAAAAGCTCCTCCTCGGAAAGTTGTGGAGGAAGGTACTCATTTAATACTTCTAACTCAGCCTTCTCTTTTTGGACTAAGTCATCTCGGTCTGCCTTTTCAAATTGCTCAATAGATTCTTTTCTTCTCTTGATGCTCCTGCTTATAGCTTCTAATATCTCTTCATCGCTTAGATCAGCTCTTTTAGCAATTTCAGCGTTTTTTATGTCTGCCAGAAGCAGACGTAGCGTCGAAAGACCGACCTTGTCACCGCTCTTCATCTTTGCCTTCATGTCTTCAGTAAGCTTTATCTTTAATTGACTACTTGCTTCAACCATTTCCTCCTCTTTCTTTATGCGCCGAAAGCCCCTCTTATTTTTTCAAATAAAGATTCGTGGGATACCTTTATCTCTTCGCCTCGCAGGTCCGCGAATTCTTTTAGTAGGTCTCTTTGTTTTTCATTTAAATTCTTAGGCACCTCAACCGCTATCTCTATAATCTGATCTCCTCTTCCTCT
>JAUVQW010000056.1 GCA_030597945.1 Actinomycetes bacterium | reverse complement strand
TCTCCTAGCGAAGAGATTATGACCTCTTCTAATAAACGCATATATTTCTCTACATCAATGGCTATATCTAATTGCAGGATAGGGTAGACGACAAGTTGTCCCGGGCCATGATAGGTGGCGCCCCCGCCCCGATCTGTCTTTAGGGTCTGGATATTTGTCTCCACACGATCAATACCCTTAATGTCTTCGGGTCTTGTACCGCTTCCCAGCGTGTATACACTATAGTGTTCCATGAAAAGTAAGGTATCTACTATATCCCCATAGGACCTTTTAAAACAAAGAGATTTTTGTAATTCTCTGGCTTCTTCATAATCTATCATGCCAAAGTTAAAAGACCAACAATCCTTCAATTTCGCTCCGCCCTCTCTTTCTTAAAGTGATATTTCAGCCGACGGGTCCCAGTTTTCAAGATTTTCCTTTATTTGAACAAGAAAGCTGGTTGCCTGTGCTCCGTCGACAGCTCGATGATCATATGACAAAGGAAGGTAAACCATCGATCTGATCGCTATTGCATCATCGATGACGACGGCTCTTTTCTCTATCCTCTCTAAGCTTAAGATACCTACCTCCGGTTGATTGATGATGGGGGTCTGGATAATCGATCCAAAGATGCCCGGATCGGTTATAGTAAAAGTTCCTCCGTTGACGTCGTCCGGTTCCAGTCTTTTCTCTCTTGCTTTGGCCGCAAGTTCGATAATGGATGCAGCCAGGCCGGCAACACTTAGATTTTCCGCTTCTTTTATAACCGGGACTATCAGACCGCCTGGGACAGATACGGCAATACCTAAATTAATCGATTTTTTCATGATTAGATAGTCGCCATCGATGGATGAGTTCATATCCGGATTTTTTTGCAGCGCGTCGATGACTGCTTTAGCCACGAACGGCAAGAAGGTTAGGGAATAACCCTTGTTATTCTTAAACCGTTTCTTTACCTGCTCTCTAAAGGTGGCGATCTTGGTCATGTCAACTTCAACGACTGTGGTCACATGGGCAGATGTATGTTTGCTCCTTACCATGTGTTCGGCAATGGCTTTTCTCATGCCAGAAAGCGGGACTCGCTCTTCTCCGTTAAGAAAGGGTTTTGAGGATTCCTTCAAATTATTTACAACCTGTTCCTCCTTGGGCTCATCCTGTTTTTCTATAAATTCAAGAATGTCTCTTTTTTTAATTCTACCGCCTATTCCGGTTCCGACGATCTGATCCGTATCTATGTTATGGTCTGCTGCCAGTCGTCTTACAAGTGGTGATAGGGTAGGTGATGGCATAGCTCTTTTTGTGTCTAATTCATGTTCTTGAGTTTTATCGCCGCTATCAATTCTTTTGCCTACTTTTGACTCATCGCCGGGAGCCTGGTCCCCGTCGTCGATCAGTGCAAGCTCGGTTTCAACGGGGACGGTCTTGTTTTCCTGGACTAAAATTTTTGAAAGCTTGCCGGAGATGGGAGAGGGGATCTCGGTGTCGACCTTATCAGTTGAGACTTCAAGAACCATCTCGTCCTTTTCGACCATATCTCCTTCATTTTTATACCATTTAGTTACGGTGCCTTCGGTTATAGTCTCTCCGAGTCTTGGCATTATCATTGTTGCCATAATCTCTCCTGGCTAATATCGGTTTCCATCAGTAATTAAAAAGTTCGGTAGCTGCATGGACAATATCGTCTGTTTGGGGTAAAAAGGCATCTTCAAGGATCGGGCTAAAAGGTACTGGTATATCCGGAGCGGTGACTCTTTTTATAGGGCCGTCTAAGTATTCGAAAGCGGCGTCTGCGATATTTGCCGCCACCTCTGAACCTATCCCCAGTGTCCGAATGTCTTCATGGACTATCATCGCTTTACTCGTCTTCTTAACCGAGTCGATTATTGTTTCAATATCAAGAGGATATATAGTTCTGAGGTCGATGATCTCCATTGAGATTCCCTCGCTAATCAGGCGGTCTGCGGCTTCTAATGATTTTTGAAGCATCGCGCCGTAAGTTATAAGTGAAATATCTTCGCCAAATCGTTTGACGTCGGCCTTACCGATCGGAATCGTATAATCTTCGTCGGGTAGATCTTCTTTTAGGCGCCTATAAAGATACTTATGTTCGAAAAAGATTACCGGATTGTCATCTCGAATCGCTGATTTTAGTAGGCCTTTAGCATCGTACGGTGTTCCCGGAACGACAACTTTTAATCCCGGGACATGTGAGAACCATGCCTCAGGGCTTTGTGAATGAAATGGACCTGCTCTTAGACCGGCTCCTGAGGGGCTTCTGATGACGATCGGGACTGGTTCGAAAGATCGATAGTGCATCTTTGCAGCAACATTTACTATCTGATCCCAGCCGCATGATATGAAGTCCGCGTATTGGATCTCCACAACCGGTCGGAGGCCGGTAAGCGCAGCACCGATAGCGGCACCAATGAATCCGGTTTCCTCGAGTGGAGCGTCGATTATCCGATCTTCTCCAAAATGATCGAGGAAACCTTCAGTCACTTTAAAAGCGCCGCCGTAGACCCCGATATCTTCGCCTATAAGAAAGACTCTATCGTCTCGCTCAAGTTCTTCCCAAAGGGCTAGAGAAATAGCTTCAAGGTAGCTCGACTGCTTAAGTTGGGCCTCTTTATTAGTAGCATTGACCTTTTCTTTAACGGTAGACATCTAAGACAAGATCCTCCTCTCTTGGGAAAGGGCTTTCTTCGGCAAAAGCTACTGCATCTTCGACCGTCTTTTCGATCTCTTCGGAAACCCGTACTATCTCTTCTTTTGTCAATGTCCCTTCTTTTTTAAGACGTCGCTGATAATTGTCGATAGGATCCTTCTTTCTCCATTTCTCTAATAACTCTTCAGGAACGTAATTCATAGGGTCATGGCCTGAGTGTCCTTTCATTCTCATGGTAACTGCTTCAATCAGAGTCGGTCCCTTTCCACCTCGGGCCTTGTCTACAGCCTTCTTTATGTTTTCGTAAACGGTTAAGACATCGTTTCCGTCGATAGTCGATCCTTCCATATCGTAGGCGATTGCCCTAGTTGATA
This sequence comes from Actinomycetes bacterium, assembly GCA_030597945.1. Taxonomy (GTDB): domain Bacteria; phylum Actinomycetota; class Aquicultoria; order CAJVYJ01; family CAJVYJ01; genus JAUVQW01. The sequence continues at coordinate 3,854 of JAUVQW010000056.1, read as the reverse complement.
TCTGATCTACCTTCATCTCCTTACTGTTTGGAGTTGAATAGGCGAAATGATTGTTTTCGACGACGAATACTGCGGGAAGTTGAAGTACGGAAGCAAAGTTAAGAGCTTCGTGAAAATCTCCCCTGCTTGTCGCTCCGTCTCCGGAAAAGGCCAGAGCGACGTTGGGCATTTTTTGAAGCTTAAAACTTAGAGCGGCCCCGGCGGAGACCGGGTAAAAGTCCGGGAGCATACTAACAGTGGTGAATATGCCCTTTGACATATCACCTAGGTAAGTGGCCTCACCCCGGCCCTTAGTTGGCGATGTTACCTTGCCGTAATGCTGGGCGAAGATCATTTTTGGATCCATTCCTCTTGGAAGCATCGCGATCACATCACGATGGGTTGTCGCTATGGTGTCACCGTCCTCCAGCGCCATAGCCGCTCCGACGGTGATCGCCTCCTGTCCTCTACCAAGGTAGATTGCGCTTGGCATCCTTCCCTGACGGTAAAGCGACTCAAGTCTTTCCTCAATCGCCCTTCCCAATCGCATATAATAATAGAGCTCAATCTTGATCTTTTTATTGACCCTCAAAGCCTATCCTCATTTCTCAAGCACTAATATTTAACGGTTTGCCTAATAGTTTGTAAGTAGCCTCACTAATGGTCTCTGAAAGAGTCGGGTGAGGATGGATGATATCTGCAAGCTCTTCGGGAAAAGCTTCCCAGCTTGTAATTAGCATCGCTTCGGCCATTAACTCGGTAACTTTGGGGCCTATCATATGGATGCCCAGTATCGGCCCTTTTTTGGAAGCGATGATTTTTACCAGACCATCTGTGTCTCTTAGGATGGTTGCTTTGCTGTTAGCGATGAAAGGGAATTTTGAGACGATCGGGTCGAATCCTTTTTCGATCGCTTCATCTTCGCTTAAACCAACAGCTGCGATCTCGGGGTGGGTATAGATGCAGCGCGGGATGAGGCCGTAGTCAATCGGGGCAGGATCTTCATCGGCGATATGCTCGGCCACATAGATACCCTCTGCGAAAGCCATATGCGCGAATTGAGGTGTATCGATAACGTCCCCAACGGCGTAGACATGCGGATTACTGGTTCTAAGATCTTTATCCACATCGATGAAGGAATTAGTCCTTATTTTCCATTTTTCGATCCCGAATCCATCAAGTACTGCTTTTCTTCCTACGGCGACAAATAGTTTGTCAGCCTCGATTGTTCTAGTCTCGCCCTCGTTATTGATCTTTGCTTTAACCTTACCCTTTTTCTTATCAACGGATTACAATAACGTATTTGTTAGAATATTTATCCCCTTTTTGGTTAACGCTTGCTCTAACTTATTGGAAATCTCTGTATCTTCAGTAGCGATAATCCGGGGGAGTACTTCAACGACCGTCACTTCAATACCGAAGCTTGCCCACATGTAAGCAAATTCAAGCCCGATCGCTCCGCCTCCGAGGATTATCACCGATCTCGGTTTTTCATCAAGTTGTAGCGCATGATCGCTTGTAATAATGGTTTTACCGTCAACTTCAAAATCCAGAGTATTCGGCCTTGAGCCGGTAGCAAGGATATAATTATCGGCCGATATCTCTTTGGAGGTTTTTGAAAGAGTGACTCTGATATTACCGTTTTCAAGAAGATCGCCAACGCCCTTTAAGATGTCGATATCGTGGCTTGCCAGGACAGTGTTTAGGCCTTTAAAAAGTTGATCGACAACATTCTCTTTTGAGGACATCATTTTTTTCCAATTCAACTTTGGGGTAAGCGGTTCGACCCCGAACTTGTCGGCCCTCTTGATATCCTCGATAGATTCGGCCGTTCTTAACAGAGATTTAGTCGGAATACATCCACGATGGAGGCATACTCCTCCCAGCTTATCCTTTTCAATGAGAGCTACCTTTAGACCCAATTCGCTGGCACGTATCGCCGCAGAATAACCACCCGTTCCACCGCCTAAAATCGCAAGATCGTAACTGCTTTCGTTCAAATTTCCGCCTCGGCTTACTTGTATAGCTAGCTGACTAAAAAATACCCTAAATAAGCTTGATTGAAACAAAATGATATTTACTAAAAAAAACTATAAACAGATGCTTGTTTCTGCCGATAATCTTAATATGATGACAAGAAAGTACTTTTTATTTGCGGAAGTCTTGATACTTGGCCTACTAATACTCACCGGTATCAATATAGCGATCTTCTAGATATAATCTAATCGGCAAACCGATACATTGATTCTCTTATTGTAATCAGGGTATATACTTATTATAAGTAAGCATTTGGTCTATTGATGTTTTATCGGGAAGTGAATCTAATGAAAGATCAGAAGATAGAAGAGAAGATCGGTCCCGACCTTCATCTTGGTTGTGGCGGGAAAGCGCCGCAGCCTGTCGGTAAATCAAAAAAAGTCTGTGCTGATTGCCACGAGGCTGTAGAAGTAGATTCAACTGAGATCATCTGTCCGAAATGTGATGGTCCTTTAGGCGATTAATTATATTAAGCGGCTTTTTTCTTTATCGAGACCGTATTAATAGAGTCGCCCCCCAAAAAAGCGAGTATATCGCCGAATGTCGTCTCCCAGATCCTCATAACGGCTTCTTGGCTATAGAAAGCGATATGAGGAGTTATGACGACATCCTCTCTATTGAGTAAGGCATGGTCACGGATAAGAGTCGTTAGAGTATCCTTTGATGCTGACGACAAGGCTTCCAGCTCTTCTTCGATCAAGGTCTCACCTTCTAAAACATCTAAGCCGACCCCGTTCAAGATCCCGTTTTCCAGCGCCCAGATCATAGCTTCAGTATCCACAAGAGCACCTCTTGCCGTATTAATAAGAAGAGCACCAGGCTTGATCTTCGAGATATTCTCTTTGTTTATCATATGGTGGGTCTTTTGATTATAGGGAGCGTGAAGCGAGATGATATCTGAGTTCTTCATCAGCTCATCTAGTTCGGAATAGGTAAAACCGAGTACTTCAGCTATGAAATCGTCTTGATTTATATCGAATGCCAGCACATTCATTCCAAAGCCTTTGGCCATTTTGATAACATAAAGGCCAATATGGCCGGCTCCCACCACTCCTATTGTCTTGCCTTTAAGATCAAAACCGACCAAACCTTCTAATGAAAAATCTTTCTTCTGCGTTCTAACGTAGGCACGATGGACGTTTCTCGTAAGTGAAAGAATAAGAGAAAATGTATGTTCAGCAACCGTATTCTCTCCATAATATGGGATATTGCTGACAGTGATGCCTCTCTTGTTGGCATATCCGACATCGATATGGTCATAACCAGTCGATCTCGTAACGATCAATTTAAGATCGGAAAACTTACTAAGGACCTTTCTGTCGACATTGGAGCTTATAAACGTACTGACGATATCAAAATCTTTTATTTCATCAACGACATTCTCGAGTCGCTCCGGCGATATCATAATACTCTCTGCAAGCGGACCTATCTCTTTTTCTATTTCGTCGAAATGATCCGATGTCTCAACGAAGGCTATTTTTGGCTTCATATGCTGATCACTCCTTAAAAAGGCCGACTATAAAAAGCGTGGTCAAAGTGTGCTACGATTTGTGGCGCGATAGTGGTGCATTTACTTCTTTAGTCGGCCAAAGAAGTACTTTTCCCAAAACAGAGAGTGGAAACCTTTAATAAAAAGAATAAAAATGATCTCATGGATGGTTATTGATCAGCGATTGCGTTGTAATCTCCATCAAAGTAGAGCAGCGGCTGATTATCTGAGAGGGTGGCGGAATCAACGACCTCACCTATGAATATCGAATGATCTCCTCCATCGTGAAATGCCCAAAGCTTACAATCAATATAGGCAATCGAATCCTTAATGATCGGCGAACCTGTAG
>JAUVQW010000018.1 GCA_030597945.1 Actinomycetes bacterium | reverse complement strand
TGGGCAGACCGAGAAAGGGAGCTAAGAACATCACTAGAATTTCGGCTGAATTTGAGGTCATTGCATATTTAATGAAGCGCCTGATATTATCATATATTCTTCTTCCTTCTCTTGCGGCAACGACGATGGTGGAGAAATTATCATTTAACAAGATCATGTCTGATGCTTCTTTGGAGACATCGGTGCCGGTGATTCCCATAGCGATGCCGATGTCCGACTTTTTTAATGCCGGGGCGTCGTTAACTCCATCACCAGTCATCGCCACGATCTGACCGCGGTCTTGGAGAGCTTTTACGATCTTTACCTTATGCTCAGGAGCGACTCGGGCATAAACGGAAATCCTTTGAACGCTTTCTTCAAATTCCTCTAGATCGATAGCTTCTAATTCCTGCCCAGTCATCTCCAGCGAATCCTCGGTCATTATTCCCAGGCGTTCGGCGATAACACGGGCGGTTGAAGGGTGGTCGCCGGTTATCATGACCGGTGTAACACCGGCGCTTCTACTAAGTTCAACTGCCCTTTTTGCTTCCTCCCTTGGAGGATCCATAATCCCAACAAGACCTAGAAAGGTGAGATCGTTTTCCAACTCGTCTTCTGTTATTTCCGGATACTGTTTCCACAGTCGGCAACAGACGGCAAGTGTCCGAAGACCGTCGGAAGCCATTTTTTCACTGACATCGCTTAGCTGCTGGGATTCTTTGTCGCCGATTGGAACCGGACCCTCATTAGTATATTTTTTTGTAATAGAAGGATGGAGAACTTCAAACGCCCCTTTAGTAAAAGATATGTAACTGCCATCTTCGAATTTGTGTACGGTAGTCATCTTTTTTCGATCAGAATCAAAAGGTATCTCATCGGATCTGGGAAGAGAATTTTTCGCCTCATCCCTCTTAACCCCACCTTTTTCGGCTAGCACTACAAGAGAACCCTCTGTGGGGTCACCGATAATCTCCGGTTCGTTTTCACCCGGGGACAAGACTGCGTTGTTGCAGAGTGTAGAACCTTGTAACAAGAGATCAAATGAAGGGAGGTTCCCGACATCGGCATCTGTTCCGCCCTCATCTTTAAACTCACCCTCTACATGGTAGCCTGTCCCGCTAACATATAGTCTGGTTTTATCGACATACACTTCCTCGACTTTCATTTTGTTTTGAGTAAGCGTTCCGGTCTTATCGGAGCAGATAAAGGTTACGGAGCCAAGCGTCTCCACAGCCGGCAGCTTTCTTATAAGAGCTTTTTGTTCGACCATCCTCTGGGCGCCAAGGGCAAGGGAGATTGTTACGACCGCCGGAAGTGCCTCCGGGATGGCGGCTACGGCCAGACTGACGGCGGTGAGTAGCATGAGGGTAGGATCTTCTCCCCGCAAGATACCGATGACAAAAAGGATAACGCTAATTGCAATAACGATTAAGGCAAGCGCTCTTCCGAATACGGCAAGTCTTTTCTGGAGTGGGGTCTTCACATCGTCCACCTGAACCATACCGGCGATTTTACCGATTTCGGTATTCATACCGGTAGCGTAGACGACCCCTTGACCTCTCCCGGTGACGACCGTCGTTCCGCTAAAAGCGATGTTTAGTTGATCGCCCAGAGGAAGATCATCAACAAGTCGTGATATATTTTTCTCGACCGCCAGCGATTCACCGGTCAGGATTGATTCACTAATAGATAAACTTGATATCTCTGCAAGACGGATATCTGCGGGCACTATCTTGCCCGTCTCTAGTAATGTGATATCGCCGACTACTAGATTTTTTGAGTCGACCACTTGTTCGCGGCCATCTCTTAAGACGGTCGCTTTTAAGGCTGCCATATTTTTCAGCGCTTCCATCGCTTTTTCCGCTCGATATTCTTGAACGAAACCGATAATGGCATTTAAGATGATGATCACAACTATAGCGATAGTATCTTTAAGATCGCCGATGATCCCGGAGATAACAGCGGCCGCGATCAGTACACCGATCATAAAATCTTTAAATTGATCGATGAAGATGCCGATAGGAGACTTTACGACCCCGGCCATTAGTTCGTTGGGACCGTCGCTCTCAAGTCTTCTTTCGGCCTCATCAGAAGAGAGTCCGCTTGAACCGGACTCTAGAGATTGATATATATCTTCGATATTTTGACTATATGTGCTGTTCATCTGCTTTCGACTATACCCATTTTAAAAAGACACCGTTTTATTAGATCGTGGCTATCTTACTTATTTCTTTTTAATATTGATCTATTAAGCTGTCACTTTTGATCAGCAATATAGTTTGCCGCTTCTGCCCAGCCAAGACCCATCTTTTCCGTTGTGAGAAGTGTGTTTTCTAATAGTTCGTCGCTTTCAGTAGCCAGAAAGTCGTTATTGTCGATTAAAAAAAACATGCCGACAACATCGGCCATTGACAGGTCCGCAAGTGAGTCACCAATAGCTGCTCGTTGTTCTACGGCGAAGTCACGATTATTGGCGTCGATAGTTATTGCTGCCGCTTTATCTATCTCGGCCGGAAGGAGGTGGTAAGAATGGACCTCATTAACATCTTTTAGATCGCCTTTTCGATGGACTCGTCCATTATCTATTAATTTAAGCCTTTCAAACCCTGCCTTAAAAAGCCGGTTATTAGCATCGGCAAGGTCGATCTCTCCTCGAAAAAGATGGCTGCAGCTACGATCGTTTGACCAGGGTGTATGGTATTCTAACTTTTCTTTATATCCATCAAGGAGAAAAGCCGGGGCGCCGCTAGTTGTGATTGCTTCATATAGGGTCTGGCTATCGCCGTGTTCATATTTATACGCTTGTTTTATCTCTCCGTTTGAATGGACGATCTGGCAACCAGCTTCGGCGATGTAATTATCTATTCCTAATACCCTCGATATTTCCTTTAGTTGGATCACGCTTCTTCCGGAGATGAGCGTAATATCAACTCCCTTTTCCTTTAGAGACAAAAGGGCTTTTGAGGGCAGTAATGTAAATTCCTTTTCAGCGCTTAAGAAAAAATTGCCGCCCGGCCCGAGCATCGAGCCGTCGAGGTCACTGTATAAAACTTTGATCCGCTCGTCTGCGGCCGACTCCACAGATCCGGCCTTGTTAATTTTTACTATGCGCTCCACTGCTCTCCTTGTAAGCGTCGATTTATTATTTATCAATTTTGGGTAAAAAACAATCAGATAAAAAACAGCTTGATTGGAAATCACAATATTTACGATTATTGCGTCTCATTTAGGGTTGCGAAAGAGTGATGATTTTGATAAAATAGTTCGGCAGCTCCTAGGCAAATTGAGGGAGCTAAAAAAATGACATCGACTATCGTGAACAGCGAAAGAGAATAGATGCGGCCCAATCGTGCGGCTCTACTGACAATAGTATTGATAGTATTAAGTTTCTTTTTGATGCTGCCATCTTTTGCGTTTGCTTTTGTAGATGGAGAGGTCGTTGTCAGCGGAAAGTGTACAGCCTGCCACAGTGATGAGCGAATCAAGAGTCAATCACTGACATCGGGAGAGTGGACGATTTTAGTTGATCAAGAGATCGATCGTGGAGCCCAACTAAATGGAGAAGAGCGAAGCGCGGTTATTGATTATCTTGTAGCCAACTATAGTATGGACGCAAATGCTACACCGGTGGCGCAAGTAACCTCAAGCGGCGATCCATCAACACCAAGCGAACAAGCCGAGACCGGTATCGAGATGTGGCAATTTATTGTAGCTGGAAGTTCTTTTATCGGAACGGGCATCTACTTAAGGCGTAAGAAATAAGTACGACTTCACATTAATCTTCTATTTTTAACTCGAATTTCAAAATTTTTTATCTTAAGATCCCCGATTGTATAAGACGTCAATTATTTAAGTATTCTCTTAAGCCCCGCTTTTGCTTCTTTGAAATCGGGGACGAACCTTATCGCTTCTTCGAAATGTTGGATCGCTTCGGTGTCGGCTCCGGAGCGTTCGTAAGCCAGTGCTAAATAGTAGTGCAGATCAGCTGAGAACGGAGATTTTTCCACACCCCTCCTTAAGGTTGCAATGGCGTTTTCATACTCCTCTAATCGAATAAACAAATCACCTAGTCGAAATATGGCATCATCGTTTAAAGGTTCTATCGACATCGCTTTAGCATAACTGATCTTTGCTTGATCAAATTCTTCCAACTGTTCGTAAAGAAGGCCCATTCGATATTGAGGTAAGGAATACCCCGGATCTAACTTGATCGCCTTTGTATATTCAGCTATAGCTTCTTTAAATCGTTTTTCAGCCTGATAAGCCGCGCCCAGTTGGATGTGGGCATCAATATTATCGGGCTCGGTCTTTAATCTATCTTTGGCTTCGCTGATAGCAAGCTCAATTATATTTTGCGGATCCTCTTCTACCTCTTTTGGAGTGATCTTCGCGATCAGGCGCTTAATAATAGTATCTTTTTGCCGGGGAACACTTTTTACGAGTGTCGCCCGTACATCCAGACGTTGGCGGGCGCTATATTTTGGCGTACAAGTCGTTAGTGTAAGCTCTGCTTTTTCAGAAGGCATCAGCATGCTTACGTCACCTGGATCCAAAACTTTTGAAAACTCTACTTTATATGTGTATATATGGCTGAGAGTCTCAAGGATGATCTCGTCGCCAGCGACGAGCTCGTCGATCCGATTAAATGGCTTTGTGTATGTTACTCTATGGCCGGCAATACCGACATTTCCCTTTTTGCCGGGTAGCGCAGTACCCTGGTAGTGGCCGGGGCCGGTTTTTAGCTCTTCAGTGCCAACCCCCTCGATGACGACCTGATCGATCCCAACTTTAGGTATCTTTATCTTTGTGGAAGGGAACTCCTTTCCGGAGGAACCTTTATTGGCGGGGGAAACCTGGGTAAGGACGGCGTTCTCGCTGGAGACGGTCTCTTTATCAAGATCTACCCGTTGCCGACTCTCAAGCTCAAAACTTTTTTCTCTTTGAGAGACCGACTCTCTTTCCCACTCCGCTTTTAGACGATACTGCGTATATGAACCTAGAACTTCGGTTGAAAGCGGATAGATAAGTATTAAGAAACCGATTAAGATCAGCGTGGTCGAGTATCTTCTTCGAGCTTTTATTTGGTCATCCATTTAAATCCTTTTGCCTGCTAAACAAGGCTATTATATTATTAAAGGATATCAAAATATCTCGAGGAAATAAAGAAAGTATCACCAAGGCGCTAACACTAAGCCATTAGTGTTCAAGAGATTTTTTGATTTACAATACGGGCGTTTCACCTTAAACTATTTTATGTTTTATAAATTATCTAACGGAGGTCTTGATGTTGAAAAGGTCTATTTTTTTTATTTTTTTAATACTGCTTTCAGCGGCAGTGATCAGCTGTAATATATCGGGTTCAGGAGATGAGCCGAAAAAGGAAGATAAAGCTAAAGAAGCGAGTGTTGAGGAGGAGAGTGTGGAAGATTCAAATAAAGATCAGAACAAAGATGAGGGATCATCAACAGATCAGAACGCAGGTGGAGGCAAAGGGCCAGTAGCCGTTATCGAAACTGATAAAGGAAATATTGTCTTTGAGATGTATCCGGAAGTCGCGCCAAAAACTGTCGATAATTTTGTAACACTCGCAAACAAAGGGTTCTATAACGGATTAAAGTGGCATCGCGTTGTACCTGGATTTGTAATTCAGGGTGGCGATCCTCAAGGAACCGGAATGGGTGGACCTGGATATACGGTCGATGCCGAGTTTAATGATAAGAAGCATGTGACCGGAACAGTAGCCATGGCAAGGTCACAAAATATCAATAGTGCCGGTAGCCAGTTCTATATCTGTCTTGCTCCCCAGCCGGGATTGGATGATCAATACACTATCTTTGGACAAGTTACCGAGGGTCTGGATGTTATCCCGAAGATAGTCAAAGATGATCTGATGAACAAGGTATATATTAAAGCGGAGTAAGTCGATCGGACTAAAAAGTATTGATCAGTTTTTACGTCGATACTACCTATTGATAGCTCCGACCAAGGACAGAAACGATAAGACTGAGATGATCGCCATTAAAAAGATCGCTCTAGGCCAGACGCGCTTTCTTTTATGTTGACGCCGGTATCCGTTAGTCATCTGTATCTTTGTAATACATATAGCGGGTGGTTGCAAGAGAAAATATAAAGTAAAAACATAAGATTTTATGATGTAATGCGATTATGTTAATATTACACGAGTCTAAGAGGGAAGAGATATGGTTGTATTTGAGGTCTATTTTTTTAAATCGGAATATGTAGAAGAGGTAAAGCAAAGAGAGCTGGCTCATGATCCGTCTCTTGAGGATAGGTATGTTCCGGAGATCGGCGGTATGTTCTGCCTGAATACGGCAAGGCCGATAGCTATTCGTTTTTTCAGTATTGATGAAGGCCTGGAATTGATCAGCGCCGGATATCAGGTATCAGTTGAAAGCGGCCAAAACGAACCGCTCGATCTCGAGCAGACCGAAGTGTATCCAGAAGAGATGGTAGATGGGATAATTCTTGAGTTAAGCGGACTATTTGTCGGTGCTCTTATAGATGACGGCAAGAGCCAGCCTTTTAAGAATCGCAAGGAATTAGAAGATTTGCTTACACCGCTTGCCGCAGAAAATTAGTGGCGTTTTGTTTTTTTCCCCAGCCAGTAACCTGTCCCGATAAGTAAAGCGGCTCCTATCGCCAATACTGTTATCTCGGTTTTTCTCGAATTAAGGCGAATCTTGGTAAGGTGGGCTATCTCTTCGATCTTTGTATCAATATCGTCTCTCGTGATCGTTTCTTTTATATCGTCCATCAAACATCCTTTGATCTAACGCCCGCGACTACCCCAAATATTATTAATATGACACCGATGACAAGATAGGCTATCCAGGTAGCTCCGAGCAATGTGGCCAAAAGTTGAAATAATCCAACTGCAATAAAGATAGCGGCTACGCTCATAATAAATGCCACAAAAATAGCTATGCCCACTTTTTTACCCGCTTTTCTAAGCGGCTCTGCCAGACTACTATCAACAGTCGATTTTAATTCCTGCCTGACGTAGGCTATCAAAAGTTCTATTAAATCTACTATTGATTTTAGTAGAGAGTCCTTCTTTTCTTCCAAAGCTTCCTCTATTTCCGCAAATAAACTTTAATAATTAGTATTTTAGGTCTAATTATCGACGTAATCGATCATTATTTAAATAAATTTTGACGGACCGGTTCTTTTATAATGAAAGTAAATAGACTAAAATAAGTTCAAGTCGAGTTATCTATACCCATATACATATGATTTATGAACAGACATGTAGCATGCGACCTCGATAGGCGATCGTTTGTCATAGAATTTTTGCGGTAAGTAATTATGAAGACACTTATTCTAAATGCTAGTGCCGAACCTCTAAGCTTTATCCCGGTAAAGCGAGCAGTAATCCTTGTCTTAAAAGAGAAAGCCGAAATACTTGAGGAGCATGTTGAAAAAAGTTTTCGCTCTGAAAAACGGGAAGTCCCTTTTCCGTTAGTAATAAGACTTGTAAGATATGTCCACATACCAAGACGCATCAGAAGCGTGGTGACGAACACGATATTGTTCGCCCGCGATCGGTATACCTGTCAGTATTGTGGGCGCCATAAGTCGGAATTTAAGAAAATCGAGCGACTTACTCGGGAACATGTTAAACCGGTCTCCAAGGGCGGCGAAGATACGTGGGAAAATGTCACTACAGCATGTTCCACTTGCAACCACAAGAAAGGAAGCAAGCTTCCCTACGAAGTCAAGATGTATCCCAGAAAAACACCTTTTGAGCCTAAATACATCGCTATCGTATTGCTCGGCCAATCGGTTGACAAAGTTCAAAAACGATATATCGAACCCTTTTTAAAAAAGAAGTAACTTTATTGAGAGGATTTGTCTCTCTGACTTTAAACCGGTAGAAAGATCTAAGGCGGTGGCGGTTCACCGATCCAAATAGTGACAGTAGCGCCTTTGATCGCCATCTCTTCTTTTTGCGGACTTTGAGCGACAACCTTTCCATAGTTTTCGGGATCGGAGATACCGGCTTTTATCTGAACGACAAAACCGCGGGTTTCGAGCTCTGATTTTGCGTCATCTTGGGACATGCCTTCCAAATCAGGGATACTTATAAGCTCTGGCCCTTTGCTGATGACGATACTTACCTCGCCATCTTTTTCAATCGAGGTACCTGGAGGCGGACTCATCCTTATAACGCGGCCCTCTTCGACTGAGTCGCTGAATTCTTCACTTTTAACTACTTTTAACTGTTCCTTAGTTATCTCCGCGCTTGCTTCCGACGTCGTTTTTCCGATGACGTCTGGAACCCGGATCGGTCTTGGTCCTTTACTGACCATCAAGTCTACATTGGTTCCCTTCGAGACTCCGTCGTCAGCCGGTGGATTCTGGCTAATAACGACACCGGCTTCTAATCGATCACTGTATTCTCTGGTGATCTCACCAACGTTAAGATCGGCCTTTGCCAAGAAAAAAGTGGCTTGATCCAAAGTGATACCTGTAAGTTTTGGCACTTCGATCTTCTCTTCGCCTCTGCTTAAAACTACACTAACCGTTCTACCCGTCCTTATTTTATCTCCCGCATCCGGATCCTGGCTCACAACTTTTCCCGAGGGTATGCCCGCATCAAAGACTCTATCAGTGACCTTCATTTTTAATCCCTTTTCTTTCAGGTCTTTCTTGGCTGATTTTTCACTTAGCGATGTTATCTTTGGAACGGTGGTCGTCGTTCGATCCAAATAGATGAAATATCCGACCGCGGCTCCAATCAGCGCTAATACGATTAGAGCAGTAATCAGTATCCACCATTTGGGTTTCTTCTTTTTATCTTTGCCTTTATCATCATCTTCATTGTTGTTATCTTTAACGATACCCGTAGTTGCCGGTATAATTATCGTTTCTTCTCCGCTGGCCGAAGTTGGTTCGATTAGCTCACCATTTGCTGATTTTCCCAGATCATGTCTTAATTCTGCCGCGTCGCTATATCTATCGTTTGGATTTTTAGATATCGCTTTTAATATGATCGTTTGGAGGCTGAGCGATAGATCGGGGTTTAACCTTCTAGGCGGGACCGGTGCTTCATGAACATGTTTTAAAGCTATTGATACTGGACTCTCACCTTTAAATGGGACGTTTCCGGTAGACATCTCATAGAGGACGATACCGACAGAGTAGAGGTCGGAGGCGCTGCTTACCTCGGCGCCCTGTGCCTGCTCCGGTGAGAGATAGAAAGCTGTTCCCATGATAGAGCCGGTCTGGGTCATTGTGGATGATGTCGATCTGGCGATGCCGAAATCCATGACTTTGACATCACCGTTTTCAGTTATGATTATATTGTGTGGCTTGATATCTCTATGAACGAGATCGCTTTTATGAGCTGCTTCTACAGCTAGAAGTACTTGCCTTCCGATATCGATGATTAAATTTTCATCTAAAGGCGCCTGTTCATCGATGATCTCTTTTAAGCTTTTTCCGATAAGGTATTCCATGACGATGAAGTAGGTGGAATCCTCGGCACCCCAGTCATAGATATTAACGATATTGGGATGGTTAAGATTCGCGGCCGCTTGGGCTTCTCTTTTGAAGCGGGCCACAAAATCTTCTTCGTTAGCAAAATGAGGGTGAAGTACTTTAATGGCAACAGTCCTATTTAGGATACTGTCTGTAGCTCGATAGACATCGGCCATGCCGCCGCTGCCTATTTTCTCACTTATCTCATATCTACCACCGAAAACTTTAACATCCATGGGAAACAAAACACCTCATCATATAAGGAAATAGGAAAAAAGACTTTTTCACTATAATAAACTTACCATTAGCATCGTTCAAGATATCCCATGTTTTATAAAGCTTCACTGATAATATCCTTAGCAATTGGAGCAGCGATTTTTCCGCCCAGGCCTTTCTCTTCAACCAGAACGACTATGGCGATCTTTGGATCGTCAGCTGGTGCGAAACCGGTAAACCAAGCATGAGCTGGCTTATCATCGAATATCTCCGCCGACCCTGTCTTTCCGGCGATCTCATAATTTGGCGTCCATATTCTTTGTGCCGTACCATTTTCTACGACTTTGACCATCATATTTTTTACTTCGTCGGCTATATCACTATCCAGTGCCTTTCCGATCATTCTCGGCTTATGTTTCATGACTATTCCGCCCTGGTAATTTCTAACGTCTTCTACTAGATAAGGCTTGGGAATATCTCCTCCGTTAGCAATCGCTGAAGCGATAAGTACCATGTGAAGAGGGGTCACGAGCGTCTCTCCTTGTCCTACAGCGCTCCAAGCTAACATGACCTCGTCCATGTTTTGAGGATCAGGAATAGTACTTTTTGAAGTCGGTAGATCGAAATCAAGTTTATTGTCAAAACCAAAGTCGCGGGCTATTCTAACAAGATTTTCGGCGCCAAGTTCGAGACCGATCTGAGCGAAGACGGTATTAGACGAAAGAGTAAAAGCCTTTTCGACTGTCAGGCTTCGATTTGAAGTACCGGCGTAATTTTCGACCGTTCCGCCACCGACAGACAATTCTCCTGGGCTTTTGAACTTTGTATCCGGTTCTACGACATCAAGAGCAAGGCCGGCGCCGGCAGTGATGATCTTAAAGGTCGAGCCAGGAGGATAGAGACCAAGAGTAGCACGATTCAGAAGGGGGCTATCATCATCGGTGGAAATGTCTTTCCAAAGTTCGTTTATTGTATTTGGGTCATACGAAGGCTTGCTGACTAACGCTTTTATAGCGCCACTTTTAGGGTCTATGACAACGATCGCGCCTTTATTATCACCAAGCGATTCCCAAGCCGTCTCTTGAAGATTAGAGTCGATCGTTAAAGTCAGGTCATTGCCGCGTGTTTTCTGATTGATAAGGGTGCTGAACCAATCATCTAAATTGGCGAACTGATTTTTTCCAGTAAGCCATTCGTTAAAACTTGCCTCAAGACCGGAGCGACCTCGAATCGGATCCCAATAACCACTTACCGAAGACGCGATTTTTTCCATAGGATACTCGCGTTTATAGACGTCTCCATCGGCGATACTTTCAGCCATTACCTTGCCATCTATCGTAAAAATAGACCCCCGATTGATCGAGTACTCTGCTAGGAGTTCTCTTTGGTTACCCGGATGCATAGCCAGATCATCGGAGAGTGCTTGACGGAAAACTAGAACGGAGATGAGCATCGCCACTACTAGTGACATTATCCGAAAAATGACTTTTAATTGTCTATCCATTGGTACTTGCCTTATTAGATATAGATAGGAGAAGACCGATCAAAATAAAGTTAGCGACAATGGAGCTTCCGCCGTAGCTAATAAGTGGTAATGTTACCCCTGTTAGCGGGATGAATTTGACAACTCCGGCAATTATTATAAATGCTTGTATTGTAAGAAATAAAATGAGTCCGATACTTAGTAGCCGGCCGAATTCATTTTCTTGGGAGATGCCGATCTTTAAACCTCTAAAAAGGAGATAGAAATAGATAAGTACAATCGCCACCGTACCGGCAAGACCTAGTTCTTCACCTACGGACGAAAAAATAAAATCGGTAAGCACCGCTGGCATGTGGATATGTGTTCCCAGAAGGCCGTTCCCAATACCGGTACCGGAGACCCCGCCGGCTGATAAGGCAAATAGAGATTGGGCCAGCTGATATGAATCACCACTTACGTTATCCGGTAGAGTGTTTATCCAGATAGAGATTCTGGTTTGAACATGTGGAAAAAAATAGTATGAGACGGAAGCACCAAAAATAAAGAGGACCAGACCGGCAAAGGTAAAAATAAAATTTGCCGTAGAGATATAGACGATCAGTAAGAATACGCCGAAAAAGAGGAGCGATGAACCAAGATCTTTTTCGAAAATAAGAATCAAAAGAGAGATCAACCAGATGACGATCAAAGGAGCGAAATGACGTGTATCTGGAAGCTCCAGTTTACCTACCCGGCGCGTTCCAGAACTTAGAAGGTCCTTTTTTTCACTTAGATAGGCCGCTAAAAAGATGACGATAAAGATCTTAGCAATCTCGGCCGGTTGAAAGGAGTATCCGCCGAACTGAAGCCATAGCTTGGCCCCTCCGATCTCTTTTCCCAGGAAGATCGGAATAAGCAAAAGGATTATTCCAAGGGCTCCAAAGATATATTTATACTCTGCCAAGCGCTCATAATCGGCAGCAAACCTGATAGTCAGTATTAGAAGTGCCAGACCGAGCGAGATCCAAAGAAGTTGCTTGGAAGCGAAATCGGGATCTAAGCGGGATATGAATAGAACGCTAAAACCTGTAAGCAAAAAGGCGATTGGTAGAAGAGAGGAGTCAGCCGCCTTTGACTGGTAACGAACGGCAAGATGGGTTACCAGAAAGAAAAGTCCGAGTATTATTGGAAGTCCAAGAGAGAAGATATCGATAAATTGACCCTTATTTAAAGAAAGCTGAATGAAACCTGTCGACAAGATAATAAAGACAAAAAAAATGCCGAAAAGCTCTTTATTACGGTTGGAAAATACCATTCCGATCCTTTTATATAAACAGTTAGTCTTTAATTTCTAATGATGCGATGTCATTTAATAGCGTTCTTGTCTTTTTAAAACTGCCGACCACTATTCCAGAATCCATTCT
>JAUVQW010000167.1 GCA_030597945.1 Actinomycetes bacterium | reverse complement strand
TTTAGAACATCGTCAAAGTCACCCTGATCGACTCCGAGTTGAGCGTATCTTTCTTTTGAGACATACGGATCATATCCGATTACTTTCATGCCTAGCCCTTTAGCCAAATTAGCGACAAGCGTTCCGATCCTGCCCATTCCAAAGACTCCAAGCACTTTTCCGTTTACCTCTATGCCTTTAAACTTGGTCCTTTCCCACTTGCCGCCTTTTAGAGAAGCGTTAGCAAGGGGTATTTCACGGCTCTGAGCTAGCAAAAGAGCGATCGTATGCTCGGCCGCGGATATAATATTGCTCTGGGGGGCGTTTGCCACGATAATACCTTTTTTAGTCGCCGCTTCCACATCGATATTGTCAACGCCGATGCCAGCTCTTCCGATCACTTTTAAATTGCCATGATCTTCCAAGATATCAGCAGTTACTTTCGTTGCACTTCTTACGATCAGAGCATCGTACTTACCGATCTCTTTTTTTAATTCTTCATCACTCATATCTATACGGACATCGACGTCGTAGTCTTTCTTTAACAACTCGATTCCAGAATCAGCTATTTTTTCTTTGACCAAAACTTTGATGGTATCTCCCTTCTTCTCTACTTATTTAAAAAAGTCTCCTCGGCAGCTCTTACCCCGCTGCCGGGTTCAAAATCGTAGCCCAACTCCACAAGGGTCATTTCTAAACCAGCGAGAGTCGTCAAAATATCAAATCTATCAAAATATCCTAGATGTCCTATCCTAAAGACCTTGCCCGAGAGCCTATCCTGGCCTCCGGCAATAGTGATCCCTTGTTCCTCTTTCATCTTTTTGACAAGCGCCTTTCCATCAATTCCGTCAGGTACCCATGCCGGCGTAACCGCGCTTCCCCTTCCATTCGACGGAGCAAACAACTTTATCCCCATCGACTCAAGTCCGCGCCTAGTAGCTTCGGCTAACATAGAATGCCTTTCTATCATGCCTTCAAGGCCTTCATCTCGCATCATCTTTAATGCTTCGCTTAAACCGACAATAAGCGATACCGGAGGTGTAAATGGGGTCGTCGGCTGAGCTTTATTTATAGAGTCGATAGCTTTCTTATAACTAAAATAAAATTTAGGTAGACTCGACCGGCTTGCTGCTTCCCAAGCTTTATCACTAATAGAGACAGCCGCCAGCCCGGGGGGTAGCATGAGCCCTTTTTGCGAACCTGTCATCACTACGTCCAAGCCCCACTCATCAGTCTTAAGATCGACCGCCCCGATACCGGTTATCGAGTCGACTACCAGTATCGCCTGGTGATTTTTAACGATCTCGCCGACAGCCTTTACGTCATTTAGAACACCGGTGGAAGTCTCGCTTTGAGTTACAAATACACCTTTGATCCCGGCGTCTTTAGCCAGCTCATCTCCAACATCTTTGGGGTCGACTACCGTATCCCACTCGTACTCTAATTTTTTGACTTCAAGGCCATAAGCCTCGGCTATCTGGACAAACCTGTCGCCAAATTTACCGTTGCTTGTAACGATGACCTTGTCACCCGCAGAGAAGAGATTAGAGACCGCCGACTCCATCGCTCCCGTTCCAGATGAAGCAAAGACCGCTACATCGTTCTTAGTCTGAAATACGTACTTTAAGTCTTCGATGACCTGGGCCAAAATATTGCTGAACTCATCTGTCCTGTGATGTATCATCGGTCTGGCTTGGGCTAAAAGGACCTCCGAGGGGACAGGCGTAGGCCCCGGCGTCATTAGATAACGTTTACGCAACTCTTCTACTCCTTAAAATAAATTGCTTACTTATTCTCTATCCAACTCATCATCGATCGGAGTTTCTTTCCGACCTGTTCTATCTGGTGTTCTGCCTGGTTATTTTTTATAGCGTTGTATACCGGCCGGTTGGCCATATTCTCTAATATCCACTCGCGGGCGAAATGCCCTGATTGGATCTCCGCCAATATTTTTTTCATCTCTTCTCGCGTCTCATCTGTAATGATCCTAGAACCTCTTGTCAGATCGCCATATTCGGCCGTCCCACTTATCGAGTGTCTCATTCCCGAAATACCTTTTTCATAAATGAGATCGACTATCAGTTTGACTTCGTGCAGGCATTCAAAATAAGCGATCTCGGGTTGATAACCTGCGTTCACCAGTGTTTCAAAACCAGAGCGGATCAGTTCGGACAGTCCGCCGCAAAGTACCACTTGTTCTCCAAAAAGATCTGTCTCTGTCTCTTCGGGAAAGGTCGTCTCTATCACGCCCGCTTTTGCCGAGCCGATGCCATCTGCATAAGCAAGTCCAAGAGCTTTCGCATTTCCAGTGGCATCTTGATATACGGCGATAAGAGCCGGCACTCCTCCGCCCTCTCTATAGACCCTCCTGACTAAGTGGCCGGGACCCTTAGGGGCGATCATCAGAACATCTACATCTTCGTTTGGTACGATCTGCCCGAAATGAATATTAAAGCCATGGGCAAAAAGAAGAGCGTTGCCCGCCTTTAAGTTCTGCTCGATCTCGTTCTTATATACATCTCTTTGATCCTCATCCGGCACTAATATCATTATAATATCTGCTATAGAAGCAGCACCCGATGTCGTGTGTACTTTTAATCCATCCTCTTCGGCGATCCTCCACGAAGAGCTTCCCTTTCTTAAGCCGACAATAACGTCGTGGCCGCTTTCCTTTAGGTTAAGG
>JAUVQW010000151.1 GCA_030597945.1 Actinomycetes bacterium | reverse complement strand
CAAAGCCAGCTCTTGACCTTGCCGCCGACCGATTTCCAGTAAAAAAATAATTCAAATAAATATTTTCCTATAGGCCAAGTCGTTAGTAAGCTAAAGGGCGACTACCCAGATCTTTCGATCAGCAAGGTAAGATATTTGGAAGACGAGGGATTGATGGAGCCTGAGAGGACGGCAGGCGGCTATAGGCAGTTTAGTAATGACGATATTTTAAGACTGGAAGAGATTCTAAAGCTCCAGAAGGATTACTTTCTCCCGCTTCAGATCATCAAAGAGAAGATGAGGGGTTGGGATGCTAAAAAATCGGCAACGAAGTTTAGGTTAGAGGTCGAGGCGGAAAATAAGGCTGAAAAGGGAAAGAAAGAGAAAACGTACTCGGCTGAAGCAGCATTGAAGGAGGCTAAAGTAACGAGTGAACAATTGAAAGGTCTTGAGACTTACGGCCTCGTCGATCAAAAAAAAGCTGAAGATGGCAAGATCTATAGCCAGAGCGACGTCTCTATCATGAAGGTTTTCTATCAGTTGACAAAATATGGTATTGAACCTCGTCATTTAAGAATATATGAAAATCTTTCTAGCAAGGAAGTTATGTTATTTGAGCAAATAATCTCTCCCCAGATGAGGGGTAGAGGTAAAGAATCAAAAAAGAAGATTACCGGTAAAGTAAAGGGCCTTACAGAGCTCGCCGAGCGTCTTCAACAACTACTTCGTAGCAAAGCCTTAGAAAATAGCAAGATAAGCTGAAAAAAATAGGAGGCCGATGTCCGAGTCTCAGCAGGACAAGACTTCTCAACACTCGAAAGCGGACGGGATCGATTTTTCACATCCAAGTGAGCGCGAGTGTGCAAAGATCTTAGATTTTTATAGAATTCCTTGGGAGTACGAACCGACGACTTTTCCGATCGAATGGGATAAGAAGGGTAACGTCATTCAAAGTTTCTCGCCCGATTTTTTTTTACCTGATCAAAATCTCTTCATCGAGTTGACAACGATGAGCCAGAAATTGGTTACAAAGAAGAATCGTAAAGTGAGGCGCCTAAGGGAGATATATCCGCACGTCAACATAAAAATATTTTATCAGAGAGATTTTAAAAGTTTATTACAGAAATACGGATTTCAACCAAAGATAGAGAATAAAAATGATTGATCTTCATAATGATATCGATGAAATACTGATAACAGAAGATGAGATACGAGAAAAGATACAGATATTGGGAAGTGCCATATCCGACGATTATGAAAATAAGGATCTGGTGATGATCAGCATCTTAAAAGGGGGGCTTATCTTTCTTGCTGATCTCTTAAGAGAAGTTACGGTCCCCGCAAATATAGATTTTATGGCGATAACCAGTTATGGCACAGATACCGAGAGTACGGGCATTGTCCAATTATTAAAAGATCTAAGCTCTCCTATCCTCGGGAAAGAGGTTCTGATCGTTGAGGATATTATCGATACGGGGCTTACTCTTAATTATCTCATCCAGACGTTAAAGGCGAGACAACCGCTAAATATCAAGATTTGTTCGCTTATGGACAAATCCGTTAGAAGGATCGTGGATATGCCTATTGCTTACAAGGGTTTCGATGTACCGGATCAATTCGTCGTAGGCTATGGTCTCGATTATGGTCAAAAATATAGAAATCTGCCTTATATTGGCGTGTTAAAAGAGGAGATATATCATTAAGTTAACCGGAGGTTGCAATTGCGAGACTTAAAAGAGATTGTAAGAGATATCCCCGATTTTCCTAAAGAGGGGATAGTTTTTAAGGACATTACCCCGCTCCTTAAGGATCCGGAAGCATTTGCCAAGATAATCGATGTCATTGCTGATAAGTACGCGGAGAATGGCGTGGATGTAGTAATTGGCGCCGAGGCTCGAGGTTTTATTCTTGGAGCGGCGATAGCTTATAGGTTGAAAGCCGGATTTGTTCCGGCAAGAAAACCGGGAAAATTGCCCCATACAGTTACGAAAGCGGAGTATGAGTTAGAATATGGCATAGACTCTCTTGAGGTGCATGAAGATGCTATAACCAGGCACCAAAGGGTACTGATCGTCGATGACGTGCTGGCAACAGGAGGTACCGCCAAAGCGAAAGCGGAACTAGTAGGGCAATTAGGGGGAACGGTCGTGGGAATCGCTTTTCTGATCGAGCTCGCCTTTTTGGGTGGACGCAGCAAGCTTGGTGACTTTAATGTCTTTTCACTGATAACATATGAATAGAAAAGATCATATGAAAGAGTGTTATGGTTAACAAAGAAAAGAATGACGAGATAAATACTGCGAAAGCTATTCCTTGGGTAATACTGATTTTCTTGATCGTCTTCATGTTCTATCTGTGGCCGAACGCTGAAGATTCGAATACAGCCATAAAAGTCTCCTCGGAGTCGTCGGAGACGGTAGGAGCGGAGCCCGAGCCCGCAGTAAGTGAAAAAATGGAAAGAGCAGAGATCCTCGACCTGCTTAATTATAGAAGTGAGCCAAATGATGCCAAAGCATCGATTATCGGCACTGTAAATAAAGGTGAGAGTTACAAAATCATCGAAAGACAAGAGAAGTGGTTGAAGATCGAGAAAGAAGATGGAACTTCTGGATACATAACTACCGATCCAAATTACGTTAATATCGTTAGCGAGTAAAAATGAAAAGCTTTGGAAAAGCTGAAGATTACTATAGATCGCGGGTCCAATCGATCACGGTAGATGAAACATTATCTATTGATTGGCCCGATGATGTTCTATATCGAGAACAAGGGAATAAAAATGATGAGCTAAAAACGGCGTTTGTCGTTCAAGTTGTAAGGTTAGACGATCATAAAGTAAGTGACATTAAGAATTTCCTCGACCAAAACGAGGCCGAGGAGTATAAGGCTTTTATCCTCTCTCTTTTGGAAGATCTCACAAAAAATCAATTCGAAGAGAAATTTTCGGGCAAACTTGATTAAGCCGCTGACCCAATTGGATAAATAATATAGGTATGAGTGAAGAGTCTTTAGCCTAAATATTTATCTGTTTGGTGGAAAACAAGGTATTTTTTAACGGTTTATCTGAAATGTAAATAATTAAGGATTGACCGAGAAGATTCAATTCTAAACTTTGGACTCACTTCAGACTTTAGGCTTATCACTCCAGACTAATGTATGGAGGTAGCCGAGTGAAGATCGGAATAATAGCACCTATTTGGTACCCAATCCCTCCCGTCGGT
>JAUVQW010000023.1 GCA_030597945.1 Actinomycetes bacterium | reverse complement strand
GAGATTGACAAAAGATGAGATGGGAGCGACAGCAGTAGAGTACGGTATTATGGTCGCATTAATCGGAGTAGCAGTTGTAGTAACTGTTGGGCTCCTAGGAACACAGCTAAACTCGGTGTTTCAGAACGTTGTCACCGCAATTGGTGGGTGATGAAGATGAGGTGACTTCCCGAGAAATCGGGAGGTCACCACTTTTACCTTAGAGACAGTGATGAATAAAACAAGGGCGCTAATCAAAAAAGAAAAAGGAGCAAGTACCGTTGAGCTCGCGATAATACTTCCGGTACTAGTAACTATTTTGGTTGGAATATTTCAGCTTGGGATAACCTTCAACGGCTATTTGGCGATTACCCATGCCGCCAGGGAGGGCGTCAGGCAAGCCTCAGTCGGAAATTACGACGAGCAAATGGTCCGTTCGGATTCACATCCCGTAAATCCTACCAGTGTCAGTCTCTCATATCCTGAGGGTGAAGGTCACGGACTACCTGTCAGAGTTACTGTGAGTTACGATCTTCCACTGTCGATCCCTTTCTTTGGAGAGCGGATTATACCCCTTGTTAGCCATGCAGAGATGAGGGCTGAGACGTTATGAGAGACGAAAGGGGAGCGGTAACCGTAATTACATCCATAATTATCAGCGCGATCATCGCCGGTATGGCGATAGTCGCCGACATAGGCTTTCTATATCAGGAGAAAAGACAGCTGCAGACCGCTGTCGATTCAGCAACACTTGCGGGAACTATGGAGCTTGCAGAGGGTGGAAGTCAGCTGGATGCCGAAGCTATCGCATCTGTCTACTTAAGTAAAAACACAAATGTACCACCGTCACAGAGAGAGTTTATGTATCCCGAAGAAAATGCTTTTTCTGTACGTTCTCAAACTAATAGAGATATATTTTTCGGACAGATCTTCGGGATAAGCGATGCCAAAGTGGAAGCGTCGGCAGTCGGTAAGTACGGAAATGCCAGCGCAGTAGGCGACCTTGTACCGATAGCTGTTCCAGCTTCAAAGATACCTGGTCATATCGGTCCTGAAAATCTTGCAACTTTCGAATTTGGCGAAGATCGACCACTTGATCCATTCTCGATCTCATATGAACAAGTCGGAAATATGGTCACTTATACAATGAGTTATATAAATACAAGAAATAACTCCGTTAACCTGGAACTATGGTCTCCTCTTGCAAGCGGAGCCACATATGTCGATGGGAGTGCATCCAGCGCCGGAGTTTTCGATGGTGTAGACGTAAGATGGTCCTTTAACGGCATTACATCAGGAGACAACAGAACAGTTACTTATATTGTTCAAACGACTTCAAATCCGGCAACGACAGCTTTTGCCGACAATGGCGTTGGCCAAAACGAGCAAGCATTCGATAAAAATTCTCAAGAAGGCTACTTTTGGTTAACGGATTTTAATGGTGGCCCCAACGGGGTTCCGGAACTTGCCGATTGGATCGTGGGCGGCTATCCGGAGTTGGTATCTGTTGGAAATGTTGCAAGCGGACCCGGAGTGAACGCTACCCTTGGTTCAGCTTTAGATGCAAGACTAAGCGCTAAACCTGAGATGATATTACCGGTATACGACTATACAGAGGGTAGTGGCAATAACGGCATTTATCATGTTACAGGTTTCGCAAAATTTATTTTGATCGGTTTTGAAGTAAACGGTAACCCAAAGTCATTGACCGGTTATTTTATAGACGGAGCGGTGGCGCCCGGCTCCGGTTTACCAGGTGCCGATGATTTCGGAGTTCAAGCTATCTGGCTTACAGAATAGGAGATGAAAAAGAATGAACGTTAAAGTAAGAAACACGACCATCGCAATTGTTCTAGCAGTAATCAGCACATTGATACTTACATCGTATTTAAATACTTTAAGAGCTGAGATAACCGATGGATCTGAGATTGTAAAAGTATATGTAGCCACAGCTCCTATTCCTGCCGGAACGGCTGAAGCTGAACTTCTTTTAAAGGCCGAGCTTACAGAGATGCCTAAGAGATATATCGCGGGAGATGCGATTACTAGTGAGGCTGATATAAAAGATAAGTCACTTGTCGTCTCGATGACAGAGGGTGAGCAACTAACAAAGAATAAACTTAGAAGAGAGTCAGTCTCTGATGTCTCTTATCTAATCGCCGGCGAAAAAGTAGCGATGTCTATTCCCATTGACGAGGTTATTGGTGTATCGGGAAATGTAAAGGCAGGGGATAAGGTTATGATCCTTGCTACGCTCTCACCCGGTCCCGGAGGAAAAGATATGACCAAGGTCATGTTAAGTGGAGTCGAAGTACTTCAAAGCTCCGGTGACTCAAGGACTAACGGCAAGGTCCCAGCGTCAGGTGGAATAAAGAAAACGCTTACGATAGCCGTAACCCCTGCCCAAGCGGAGAAAGTAGTCTTTGCACAAGAGACTGGCAAGTTATGGGTAGCTCTCCTGCCGGCAGACGGATCAGGCAGCTTCGGTAATTCCAGCGGTCAAAGCATTGATACGCTTTTTAAATAGGTGATGTGAAATGACAATAAAACTAATGGTCTCTGATCCGGACAGGTTATTTTATAAAGAGGTAGAGAGTGAGTTTAGTTCGATACTAATCTTGGACCTGATAAATGGTCCGGCTAATCCAGAGTTGTTGTCAAAATATATTAAGAAAGAAGACCCGGAACTATTACTCCTTGGTCCCGGATGGGATGAAAACGATCTTAAAAAGAGCGTTAGAGAACTTAATGCCAATAATCCGGAACTTACGATAATAGCAGCTGTCACAGGTGGCGATGAGCTTTCAAAAAAATTGATCGAAACGGGTGCTAAAGAAGTCATAAAAGTACCGATCGAGAGCGCCAAGCTGCTGCAGACGATACAGAAGTGTCTAAAGACGGATGGCAAACCAGTAAAGCAGGAGAAGAAGAGAGAAGGCGGAAAGATCATTACCGTCTTTAGTACAAAAGGGGGGGTAGGAAAGACGGTTGTTGCTATAAATGTAGCGGTAGGGATCTCTAAGAAGGAGAGTTTCGAGGTTGTGATTCTAGATCTTGATCTGCAATTTGGAGATGTGGGAGTGATGTTGAAACAATCTCCTAAATATACGATCTACGACCTTGTATCAAGCGGTGAGGATGTTGATAAGACAAGAGTTAAATCAATATTGACTGATTATTCAAGTAACCTAAAAACCCTTCTTGCTCCTCTCCAACCTGAACTCGCCGATCTTGTCCTACCAAAGACAGTTACGCCGACATTAACAGCCCTTAGACAGCTCGCTGATTATATAGTTATCGATACGCCCCCGTTGTTTAACGACAATATTTTAAGTGTTTTGGACCAGTCAGATCACGTCATCCTTGTTAGCACGATGGATCTTCCTTCAGTTAAGAATATAAAGTTATGCCTTCAAACGATGAAGTTGTTAGGGTATCCGCAAGATAAAGTAAAACTGATATTAAATAGGGTTGAGAAAGGGATTGGTCTATCCGTTGAAGAGATCGAAGATTCATTAAAGATGAAAATATCTCAGACTATTCCAAACGACAAGACAGTGCTCTTATCGGTGAACAAAGGCGTCCCTGTCATTGAGGAAGCGCCCAAGTCTCCATCGGGTATGAGTTTATCAAAATTATCGGATATTTTATTAAAGAAAAAAGAAAAGGAGCTGTTGAGCGCATGATAAACGGGAGGAACAATGTCGCTTCATGAGAGACTGACGAACGAAAAACGTGAGTCCACCGAAGAGCAAGTAATTGCATCAAGAAAAGATTTTTTGAACGAGCTGACTCAAAAGATCCACAGCAATGTAATCTCTGTTTTGGGGGGAGAGCTTTACGAAAAGGATATCTCAGTCGAACAGATAAGAGAGAGAGTAAGAGAGAAAGTCGAAGAGATGATCAGAGAGGAGAGTACACCCCTTACAACTCTGGAACAAGATGATCTGATAGATCAGATATCCAATGACGCCTTGGGATATGGTCCTCTCCAGCCGTTATTAGCCGATGATGAGATAGATGAGGTTATGGTTAATGGTTACGAAACGATCTACGTTGAGAAAAAAGGTAAGATCTCTAAAATAGATGCCTCATTTATCGATGAAGACCATTTAAGAAGGATCATCGATAAGATAGTCGCCCAAGTGGGAAGAAGGATCGATGAAAGCTCCCCGATGGTAGATGCCCGTCTCCCCGACGGTTCAAGAGTGAATGCCATAATAACTCCCTTGGCAATCAAAGGGTCAAAGCTGACCATCAGAAAATTCGCAAAAGATCCTTTTACAATTGATGATTTGATCAGATTTTCAACTCTAAATGAACAGGTTTCCGCTTTCTTGGACGCTTGCGTAAGAGGTAGGCAAAACGTGCTTATATCCGGGGGAACTGGAAGCGGCAAGACGTCTACATTAAATGTTCTCTCTGGTTTTATACCGGCTGAAGAGAGGATCGTAACAATCGAGGACTCGGTAGAGTTACAGTTGAACCAGGAACACGTGCTTCAACTAGAATCCAGAATGGCAAACATCGAAGGCCGGGGAGAGGTAACTATTAGGGACCTTGTAAGAAACTCTCTTAGGATGAGACCCGATCGTATAGTTGTCGGAGAGGTAAGAGGCGGCGAAACGCTCGACATGCTTCAAGCGATGAATACCGGTCATGATGGTTCGCTCTCAACGGTCCACGCAAATAGCCCAAGAGACGTTATCTCGCGACTGGAGACGATGGTATTGATGTCCGGGATGGATCTTCCAATTAAAGCCATCAGGGAGCAGATTGCTTCAGCAATCGATCTGATCGTCCACCAGTCAAGGCTAAGAGATGGTTCCAGGCACATCACTCATGTTACTGAAGTACAAGGCATGGAAGGTGACGTTATTACATTGCAAGACATCTTCCTCTTCGATTTCTCAAAAGGAAGAGACCAGAATGGAAAATTCATCGGTGATCTGAAGGCTACCGGTATTAGGCCGAAATTCGTTCAACAGCTTGAAGATATGGGGATCGAAGTACCGCTTGAGAGTTTTAAGTTGCAGTATATTCTGAGGTGATCAAATGCTTTATCTAGCCATTATAGTTTTTTTCATAAGCTTATATCTGATATTTAACGTGATCTTTAATATCTTTTTTCCGTCCAGGACTAATCTGGATCAAGCTCTTGACGTGTACGAGCAGGCCTGGGAGAACAACTATGGAAAACATGAGAAAAAAAAGACAAGCGGTCTGTTATCAAAGTTACTGGATCTAACGAAAAGAATCGGTTTCAGATCCTTTATAGGAGATAAGTTGGAAAGAAGCGGAGTAGAAGTAGACACCGGTCGATTCATCCTCTTTCATCTGACGATCGTTATAAGCGTCGGACTTATGACGATGATATTTAAAGGCGGGATATTTATGGTGCTGGTGATGATATTTATATCAGCGTATACCCCGCTTATGGTTTTAGACTTTTTAAGATCCAAAAGAGAGAAGCTTTTTAATGAGCAATTACCGGAAGCGCTACTTCTTATCTCCGGATCGCTTAGGGCAGGTTACAGTTTTATGCAATCTGTGGATACGATCGTAAAAGAGATGCGACCGCCTATGTCTGATGAGTTTAAGAAAGTACTGTCTGAGGCCCGACTTGGTCAACCTGTTGAGCAAGCCCTTGAAAAGATGGCAGCAAGATTTGAAAGCATGACTTTTAAATGGGTCGTGATGGCGGTCAAGATACAAAGAGAGATCGGCGGAAATCTAGCTGAGGTTTTAGACATTCTTGCCGCTGCGATTCAGGAACGTGATCAGGTAGACAGGCAGGTGAAAGTGCTTACTGCAGAGGGGCGGTTGTCAGCACTTATCCTGTTCTGTCTGCCTTTTTTTCTTGGAACTCTTCTCTTTATTCTAAATCCGGGATATATCTCCCTTTTGTTTACAAACATGGCCGGCCTTATTGTGGTAGGAATGTCACTTGCCCTAATGGGACTCGGAGCTATATGGCTTCGAAAAATAGTAAGAATCGAGGTATGAGATGATTGTTGCAATAATCGCATCACTTTACTTTATCGCCACATTTCTACTAGTTTCAGCATTTCTTGGAAGTAAGAGCCTTAGTACGGCGTCACAGAAAGCGGTGCTTGTCCAGAAGAGACTACACGGAGTAAAGAGCCCGGTCGAGACTATAGGAAAGAAGCTTCCAAGATCGGTAAAGACCGGTCTTGAAAGAAAGTTGATATTAGCGGGAAGCCCAAAGGGTATGACTGTTGATAGCATAGTATCGCTTAAGATAATCATCTCTTTTGCGGTGACATGTATAAGTCTTTTCGTACTTATGGTTCTAGGGATGCCCTTCTCTAGGCTAGTACTCATAGTAGCCGGATCAACACTTTTTGCTTTTTTCATCCCCGACATTCGTATCAACTCACTGATAAAGGAGAGGCAAAAACAAATAAGAAGAGCGCTTCCTGACACCCTGGATCTTCTGACCATAAGCATAGAAGCTGGCCTGGGATTTGACTCAGCTTTAAGTAAGGTCGTAAAGAATACAGATACGGTTCTCTCAAGTGAATTCTATCGGTTGCTTCAAGAAATACAGCTTGGATCGTCTAGAAAAGATGCTTTTAAGAATCTCGAAGCAAGGACGGATGTCGCAGAACTCAACTCATTCATCCTTGCCATTCTTCAAGCGGACGTATTTGGGATATCTATCGGCAAGGTCCTTAGGGTTCAATCAAAAGAGATGAGGATCAAGAGACGCCAACGGGCAGAGGAGATGGCGATGAAGACCCCGGTAAAGATAGTCTTTCCATTGCTTCTTTGTATATTCCCGGCGCTGAACCTGGTGATCTTAGGTCCGGCAGCTATCCAGATTTACAATAATCTTTTTTTATAAGAGCTTTACGTACTTACGCCCTAACGTGCTTACGCCCCAATGCTCCCTAGGATATTTGCTAGTTCGTATGTTACGACAGCTAGCATGATAATATTGCCGGCTGCAAGGACAATTCGTACTTGACGGTGCTGCCAAAGATGGTTACAGATAAGTCCGACCATCAGCACGATCCCGAGCTTGAAGGCGGCGGCACTATAAAAGCTTTGTGCGAAAAGAAAGTCCATGACCGGGTTTGCTTCAAGCGCACCCAGGTAGATCATAGAATAACGCGTCAGCGCCAGATCTACGATACTTAAAAAAGCGTAGATAGGGATTGATATCCCAAAGTTGTCCAAAGCAAGAGATAATCGATAAAACATTTTTTACCAAACCGTATCGCAATTAGACGACAATTTTACCATCCGAAATTGCTTACATCAAATTCGTCAATATTATTATTTCCAAAAAAAACGCAGAAATATAAAAATATTTTGGAAATATTTAAAAAAATGCTTGCTACCTTTTTTCCTATATGATAATTATTAAATTGTCCCAAGTGGCCCTAGGCAACCTTAACCACGAGTCAGAGGAAAGCCCTTTCTTCTTGCCGGTTTAAGAGTCCCGAAGGTTGCTTGGGACGCCCCTTGTAAGCCTTTTTTATAAATAAAATTATTTTGAATTTAGAAAATAATGTAAATCATATTTTTTTAGGCGAGCCAAATTAATAAAATTCTAGAAGATAATAAATAAAATAATATTTGTTAATACTATCCTGAACAGGCAAGTCTTTCTAAAGCGATTAGACGGTACTAAAGTACTAATCGAAAAGTGACGATATTTATGTCACAAATAAAGACGAGTGCATTTACTTATAACTAAACAGAATTATATTTAAAAAATTTAAATAATCAGTTTTTAAATTTCAGGCGAGGCGCCGGATCGCAAAGGATTACTTACAAAAATAAAGGGCCTCGCTTGAATAATTTATGATAAAAATTAGTAAAAATTAAAACTTTAGAAAAAAAAGAGTTAAACCTGAAAAATCAGTATTATCAAAATTTCTGATATCTCTACATGGGCAACTCAAATAGTTTCGGAGTTATATTTCTATACTAAAGTATAGGTCTTTTTAAGCCGAAATCTAAAGAGTAGTAGTAATATGGGAGAATCATTTGAATTGGCAATATCAACCGCTTGGAAAGATCCTTGTAGATAAAGGTATCATCGATGAAGATCAGATGAAAAAGGCCCTTATCGAACAGGAAGAGAACGGCAGGCCCATCGGTGAGATCCTAATAAAAAAGAAGTATATCTCCGAGGAACATCTAGCCGAAGCATTGGCAAATCAAAAACACTTGGATGTCGTTAATCTCCTTGATTATTCGATAAATCCTCAAGCATGTTCACTAATCTCCCAAAAGGTCGCTCAAAGGAATCAGTTGATCCCTATCGATTTTAGAGATGACGATCTTTTAGTGGCTACGGCTAACCCTCTTGACATCCAGGCTTTGGATAATATTGGGCTTATAACCGGTTTTAAAATAACCCCAGTTGTCGCGACGACCTCTTCGATAAACGAATCCATTAATCAATACATGACTGCTGATGATGCCATCGGCGAGCTTGTCGATAATGATGATGTTATTGAAATAGACGATGACTTAGAGGATGTGCTGACGGACGAGACTCCTGTAGTCAGGCTGGCGAACTCCATTATCTCAGAAGCTATTAAACAGCGTGCCAGCGATATCCACGTAGAGACAGAAAATAGAGAATCTATTATTAGATTTAGAGTTGATGGTGTGCTAAAAGAGTACGTCTCGATTCCCCAAAAGTACGCGATACCGCTTGTTTCCAGGATAAAGATCATGAGCGATTTGGATATTGCCGAGAGAAGGGTGCCCCAAGACGGGCGAGCCTCTCTTATGATAAATGGCCAGAAGATCGATCTTAGGGTCAATACTCTTCCCAGCGTTAGAGGTGAGAACGCTAATATGAGAATCATGGAGGCCGACAAGAAGGCGATCACCTTGGAGGATCTGGGAATGGATGCCGAGAACCTTAAGAGGTTCAAGAAATGTTTTAATAAAGCCCACGGGTCAGTTCTCGTAACCGGCCCTACGGGAAGCGGGAAGACAACATCGCTTTACTCAGTATTGGATATTCTAAACGTACCTGATAAGAAGATCATCACAATTGAAGATCCGGTGGAAAAGAAGACAAGAGGCATCACCCAGATACAGGTAAACATGAAAGCCGGACTGACCTTTGCAACCGGGCTTCGCGCGATCGTAAGACATGACCCGGATATAATAATGGTCGGTGAGATCAGGGATCTCGAGACCGCTCAAATAGCAACAAGAGCCGCCCTCACCGGACATTTCGTCTTATCGACACTTCACACAAATGACGCGGCCTCTTCAGTGACGCGTTTAATCGATATGGGAATCGAGCCATTTTTAGTGGCATCTTCCGTAAAAGCGATCATTGCCCAAAGGCTGGTTAGAAAATTATGTGAAAATTGTAAGGTCAAGTTTACAATGAAGACGACTGAATCAATGAAAGAATTTGGGATTTCGAAAGTAGATGAAGATATCACCTTTTATAAACCGGGAAGCTGCAGGCGGTGTGGTGATACTGGTTATCAGGGTAGGCTGGCTATATTTGAACTTCTCATCATGAGTGATGAGATCGGCAAGCTTTGCATGAGATCAGCTTCTGGTACAGAAATAGCAAGAGTGGCTATCTCGCAAGGTATGATTACCCTTCGACAAGATGGTTTTGTCAAAGCAAGAAAAGGAATAACTTCTCTAGAAGAGATAAGCCGAATCATGTCTTAAGGCATTAAGATCTTTCCGCTACCAATATCTTTATGATCAAGTATATACCTAGGATGGCAGCCAGAATAAATCCCGCAAGGCCGAGTGTCGAGTAGCCTAAGATGGTACCGCCTACACCAGCTCTTATAATAAGTGATGACCCTACTACCAATCCGGCAACTACGATTGCAAATGACATCCTATTGGACGACCGGTTAAGACTTCGTATCATCCCTTGGAGGTGCTCGTGCTCAAACCGGATAGTTATCTCGTCGTTGATCATCTTGTCGAGGACGGAGTTTATCTGTCCGGCGCTTCCCAGAAGAAGTTTGTTTGATTCAAGAACCGATCTGCTTATCTTGCTTCGACTATTTTGGGACATCAGCCTTTCACCGAACAACCGCTGGTTAGAACGGTTTAGAAAATCGACGTAATCCATCTCGGGAGCCAGATGATATGTTGCCGTGTCCAAATACAGAAGGGCCCTACCTAGCTGATTAAAGCCTTGGGGCATCTTGATGTGATGATCAATAGCCAATTTCGCCAGGTCGATAATGGCTCTGCCGATACCGAGTTCCGAGGCTACCATGAAGTGGTATTTTATGACGATTGTCCTAACGTCTTGCTGGAACGATTTGGTGCTAGTTTCTTCAGTCTTTGATCCGATATCGAGAATCACCTTGGCTACTTCATCGGAATCTTGGTCGGCAAAACTACCTAGCAACCTACCGATCTCTGTTTTCATATTCTCATCCAGTCGCCCGACAACGCCCATATCAAGAAGGGCGATCTTGCCATCATTTTGGATAAGAAGGTTACCAAGATGCGGATCGGCATGAAAAAAACCGTCTTCGATTATCTGTTTTAAGTAGGCATCAAGCAGTTCTTCAGCCAGGTGGTTTCTGCTTACAGGGATCTTGTCGATCTCGCTTTTATTATCTAATCTTACTCCGTCGATCTTCTCCATTACCAGCGCTTTTTTACATGTGAGATCCCAATAGACTCTTGGTAGAACTATATGCTGATAGTGGCGAAGATTGAAGGAGATTCTTTCCATATTTCTTCCTTCTTTTTGAAAGTCGAGCTCCTCTAAGATGGTAGTCCTGAATTCACCCACAAAACTATGAAAATCATAAAACTTACCGAATCTCGTCTTATCTATAAGGGCGGCTATTTGATATAAGACAGCGACATCTTCTTCTATGAGCTCTTTTACCCCTGGTCGCTGTATCTTTACGGCTACTTCCTGACCGCTAAAGAGATAAGCGGAATGGACCTGCGCTAGAGATGCTGAAGCTGTGGGTCTGGGTGAGAAATACTCGAAAATTTCATCGAGAGGTCTCTTAAGATCTTTTTCCAGGACGGCGACAGCGATTTCGGTATCCATCGGTGGAACGCGGTCTTGCAGTTTTTCAAGTTCATCAATGTAGCTTGGCGGAAACAGGTCTGGTCTACCACTCATCGCTTGGCCGAGCTTTATAAATGTAGGACCAAGTTTTTCAAGTGCTACCCTTAGGTTTCTTGCCCGTACCCGTTGCTTGGACTCACTTTTAACTGTGATATTTGAATACACATAACGAAATAAGATGGTCGATATCTGTCTATATCGCTTTGTTCGCATATTTTTCCGCCAAGAGCGATCAGGGTATACTCGCTGGGTACCTTGTCATTTATTATTTCCTTAAAAAAATAGGCCTTAACAGATAACCGATAATAATGTATTTGTAATCGAAAAAGGTCTTAGTTAATCTGGTCAGGAAAGAAAGTGTCCCTAAGGTTTATCATCGACTCAGCCTGACGTTCTTTCTTCTTTTGGCAATCTATACAAAATATCGCCTCCGGTATCGCCTCCAAACGTTCGCGTACTATAGCTTTTCCGCAACTAAGGCAAGTACCATAACTGCCGTTTTCTATTCTTTCTAAGGCGTTTTTAATCTGAATTTTCCGATCGTCTATGATCTCTTTTATTGCGAGATTCATATCGATCTGCTTATTATTGTTTCTAGTTGTGCTGTTGCCTGCTGCTATCTCATCTTCTATGGTGTCGTTTTGTTCTCCTTTATTTGAGGGCTCCAGCATCTCGGTCAGCAATATCTTAATATCACTGAAATCTTCTTTTTTACTCATATTCTCTCCTTCGTCAATATGAATAGAATTATTTTTTTAATCAATCCGATGTCGGTGGTGGCAACGGTGGATCCGATG
>JAUVQW010000108.1 GCA_030597945.1 Actinomycetes bacterium | reverse complement strand
TCAACTTACTACAAAATCCGATTATAATGCTTTTTTGTTACATGTGTGTTAAATCTGACGATTTTATTTTTTAGCTGTTTAATACACCTAGATTACGGCAGCTTGATTTTTTAAACTATTTTTTGGGAAGAAATTTAATATCAAATCGAAGCCAAAAGAACTTTTTTCGAAGGAGTAAACTATTGAATAATGATTAATCCCACTTCATTTATAAGGAGCGCTCAGATCAATCCTTGATAAATAGTCAGCATTATTGTCCGCTTAAGCATTGGCCAGAAGACACTTAAGATTTATAAGATGGCAGAGGGATCATAAGGATAAGGAAGAGTAGACATATTTCATGAAGATTATTTAGAATTCTTTTTACAGTCTTGTCATTTTTCTGTAAAAATGGCCGCTTGGACTGGATCTCCAAGGGAAACAAAGCCAGTTAATTATTTAGCGGGCAACAAAAGTTATCAAAGAGATGAGTATTCTAAGAGATGAATATTAATAAATTATGCCATGATTATAAGAAATCGATTACTGAGTATATAGATACCTCAAACGAGTCTCTTTTAGAAGACGCCTATGAACTCGGAAGATTAGCCATGCAGAAGGATATAGGTATCTTAGAAATGAAGTCGATCCATAAGCAAACAATAGCAGAGCTACTCAATCAGACCTCTACAGTAAAGGAGTTAATAGAGAAGTTGGAAATCTGTGAGAGGTTCTTTGATGAGTGTTTGGCCCCATTTGATATGGCTGAACGAAGTTTTAAAGAAGTTAAAGCTGAACTACGACTTGATAATAAGCTGCTAGAGGAGCAAGTCGTAAAGCGGACTCACGATCTTGAACTGCATGTAACAAAACTGAAAAGAATAATAGATCAGGTTGTGGAGACGATAGCTTTTATGGGTGAGACAAGAGACGCCTATACGTTCGGCCATGAGAAGCGTGTTAGCAAGCTAGCACAAGCAATCGGCACCAGGCTTGGTCTATCAGATGAGAAATTAGAGGCGATAAGGATGGCCGGAAAACTTCACGATGTCGGCAAGATCGCTATTCCTCTTGAGATACTTTTTAAGCCAGGCTCACTTAGTGAAGAGGAGATGTCTCTAATTAGGACTCACTCTACGATGGGTTATAAGATCCTTTCCAAGATAGAATTTCCCTATCCGATCGCGGAAATCGTTCTCCAGACACATGAGAGACTAGATGGTTCCGGGTACCCTCATGGACTAAAGGAAAAGGATATTATGGTGGAGGCAAAGATATTAGCGGTGGCAGATACGATCGAAGCGATGTCCTCTCACAGACCGTACCGGCCAGCAACTTCAATCGATATTGGCTTAAAAGTGATTTCTGAAAATTCCGGAATTCTCTACGACAAGGAAATCGTCGACATCTGTATTTCTCTATTTAGAAATGGCCTTTTTAGTTTTAAAAAGGACGATAAAGCAGCTTAGGAAATTAGGCTTTAGATGAGATCGTCATCTAGAAGTTCTTCTTTACTTAAATAATTTCTTCTTTTTTTTCAAATCTTCTTTCATCTCTTTTATCTGGTCCCGGAGTTCGGCAGCATATTCGAAGTCTAGCTCCTCGGCAGCCACATGCATTTCTTCTTCGAGGCCGAATACCAACCTTTCTAGCTCGTCTCTGGGCATCTCCTTTAGCCTGTCTTCTGTTTCTCTTTTTCTTTTTAATTCCGCTGCACTCTCGGTAGCTCTTGTTGCTTGGATAATATCTGAAACAGCTTTTTGGATCGATTCGGGTTTAACGTTATTTTCTTCATTGTAGGCAAGCTGTTTTATTCGGCGCCTGTTGGTCTCATCTATGGCATCTTTCATCGAATCAGTCATTTTATTGGCATACATGACTACCTGTCCGAGAACGTTTCTGGCGGCTCGTCCGACCGTTTGGATAAGAGAACGTTTGCTGCGAAGAAAACCTTCTTTATCAGCGTCGAGAATAGCTACCAGTGAAACCTCGGGAATGTCCAACCCTTCTCTTAAAAGGTTGATCCCGACTAACACGTCAAATTTTCCTGCCCTTAGATCTCTTATTATCTCTATCCTCTCGATCGTTCCTATATCTGAATGCAGATATCTGACTTTGATATCCATTTCAAGAAAATAATCGGTAAGGTCCTCTGCCATCTTTTTCGTTAGAGTTGTAACAAGCACTCTCTCTTTTCTTTTAACGACCTCTCTTATCTCATGGATGAGATCGTCAATCTGGCCCTCGGTCTCTCTTACCACAATCTCTGGGTCTAAAAGACCGGTTGGCCGTATGATCTGCTCAGTGATTTTGTTAGACACCGATAATTCCCAGTCTCCGGGCGTGGCGCTGACGAAGATGGCTTGAGGGACGAGTGATGCGAATTCATCGAACATAAGGGGGCGGTTATCCAAAGCGGAGGGAAGTCTAAAACCGTAATCTACAAGGTTCTCTTTTCTCGACCTATCACCGCCGTACATCCCATGTATCTGGGGAACGGTGATATGAGATTCGTCTATTATTACTAGAAAATTTTTATTGAAATAATCTATTAGAGTGTAGGGAGGCTCTCCTGGCGATCGTCCAGTCATGTGTCGGGAGTAGTTTTCGATACCGGCGCACATTCCCGTCTCTTCGATCATTTCCAGATCGTGATTTGTTCTCATCTCTAAGCGCTGGGCCTCGACCAATTTATCTTCCCTCTTTAGCACCTTTAAACGTTCGACCAGTTCCTCCTCTATCGAGACGACCGCTTTTTTCATTATCGCTTCGGAGGCGACAAAATGGGAGGCGGGGAAGATCGCCAGGCGGGGAAGGTCAGCCAGCACTTCTCCTGTGATCGGGTCCAGTTGGATTATTCTTTCTACCTCGTCTCCAAAGAAATCAATTCGAAGCGGCGCTTCCTCGTAGGATGGAAAGACTTCAACGACATCACCACGAACTCTGAAAGTACCGCGGACGAGGCTATAGTCGTTTCTTTGATATTGAATATCGACAAGCTTCTTCAAGATATCATCACGATCGGCGCTCTCTCCTTTT
Organism: Actinomycetes bacterium; assembly: GCA_030597945.1. GTDB lineage: Bacteria > Actinomycetota > Aquicultoria > CAJVYJ01 > CAJVYJ01 > JAUVQW01. Next base: position 1,501 of record JAUVQW010000108.1, on the reverse strand, counting down.
GATAATCGTACCATCTGAGAGGCGTACTCTTCCGGTGAACCAAGACCGTAAATACAGGATACACTGGCTACGATAATGACATCGTCTCTAGAAAACAGGGCGCTCGTCGCCGCATGTCTTAATTTATCTATCTCTTCATTTCTGCTTGAGTCCTTTTCGATATATATATCCGATCTCGGTATATAAGCTTCAGGCTGGTAGTAGTCATAGTAGCTTACAAAGTATTCGACGGCGTTATTTGGGAAAAAATCGCGGAGTTCGCTGGCAAGCTGCGCAGCCAAAGTTTTGTTCGGCGCCATCACCAACGTCGGCTTCTGAACACGAGCGATGACATTAGCCATAGTGAAGGTTTTACCTGAGCCGGTTACTCCTAGTAGGGTCTGATACTTATGGCCGGCCTCTACCCCGATTGTCAGGTCTTCGATGGCTTGAGGCTGGTCTCCTTTTGGCTCATAGCTACTTACTAGTGAAAATTTAGATTTCGAATCCACTTATCTAGAACTCCTTTGGATATAAAGTTTCATATTTTGATCTGCTTATCTGGACTCTTTCAACGTAATTTCTTGTTTCTTCAAAAGGTATTTTTTTAATGAACTCTTCCTCCGAGACATCTTCATGCTCATCCAGCCACTTATCGATATTTTTGTCACCGCCGTTATAGGCGGCCAGTGCGAGGGTCTCGCTCTGGTATTTATTTAGCAACCAACTAAAATACCAGGTTCCAAGAGCGATGTTCTCCTTAGGTTCAAAAAGCTTCCCATCATTGATATCCATTTTGGATTTGCTCGAAATCCATTTGGCGGTTTCCGGCATGATCTGCATTAGTCCTAGCGCACCAGCTCCGGAACGGGAATCTTTTTTAAATCTGCTCTCCTCATAGATGATCGCGGCGATCAAATAAGGGTCTAATTCGAGTTTTTGAGAGTATTTATCTATGATTGTCGAGTATTTTAGGGGATAGAGGGCTCTTTGAATGTGTGGCGTTGCCATTGATGCAGATACCGCAAGAGTTATTAAAATGACTGAAATCAATAATAGTAATCTTTTCACTCATCTAGACCTTTCAGCTTTGAATATAGATCTTCTACATCACGTCTTAAATTTTCATAAGAGCTCTTATTGATTACGATATAATCTGCGTAAGGGTATCTTTCTTCATTAGTCGCTTGCGAACTTATCCGCCCCAATGCTTCTTTTTCATTCAGGCCTTTTTCCAGAAGCCGGTTAAACTGGGTTTCAGGGGTAGTTGCAACAACGATTATTTGATCGAACATCTCATTCATGTCAGCTTCTACGAGTAGAGGGACTTCGACTGCTACCATACTGTTGGCCTCAAATTCTTTCATCTCCGCTTTAATCAGCTCTATTACTTTTGGGTGAGTCAGATTGTTTAAAAGATGACGCTCATTTTCATCTTTAAAGATTATCTCACCAAGCTTAGTCCGGTCGATGTCCTTGCTTGGATCTAAAATGTCTTCTCCAAAATGGGCAACGATATCGT
>JAUVQW010000029.1 GCA_030597945.1 Actinomycetes bacterium | reverse complement strand
TGTATATATTATGTATATTTATACGTCTTTATGTATATAAGGAGTTATTAATGAATAAGATAGGTATAATTGGAGCTTCAGGTTATAGCGGTCTAGAGCTGCTTAGACTCCTTGCGCCGCGAAAAGACATTGAGATATCTTTTGTCACCTCTTCGACATATAAGGAAAGAAAGGTCTGTGAGATCTACCCGAGCCTTGCCAGCATCTATCCGGACCTTAAATTCACAGGCTTCGATGCCGCGACCTGCAATTTGGCAGACCTCGTATTCGTAGCTCTTCCCCACGGGATTTCTATGGAAATAATCGGTAATATTGATCTAAATAAAACTAAGGTGATCGACCTCTCCGGTGATTTTCGATTGCCGGCCGATGTATATGAGAAATGGTATGAGAATGACCATAAGGCAAAAGATCTCATCGATAAAGCGGTCTACGGGATCTCCGAATTCGAGCGTAACAAGATAAAAGACGCAGTACTTGTCTCTAATCCCGGCTGTTATCCGACGAGCGTGATCTTAGGGCTTACCCCTCTTCTAAAAGAAGAAGTAATCGAGACCGAGGTCATCGTAAACTCTCTTAGCGGCGTATCGGGCGCCGGAAGAACGCCTAGCGCGGCTGCCCACTATTGCCAAATAGAAAATAATATATCAGCCTATAAAGTCGGCGGGGTGCACCAACACATCCCGGAGATCGAAATCGGTCTCTTAAAATCAAGTGGCCAAAAAGTAGGGGTATCTTTTACCCCACATCTGGCACCGATGGCAAGAGGAATTTATTCGACCATCTATGTGCATCCCAAGAAAGGCATCATGGCAAAAGATCTACACAATGCCCTGGAAAAGCACTATGAAAACGAGATTTTTGTAACGGTTCTTCCCTTAAATAGTGTTCCCCAAGTCAAGTCAGTAACCGGGACTAATTTCTGCCATCTCGGAGTCGCCTTGGATCCGCGTAGCAATGTGGGAACCATCTTCTCTTGTATCGACAACCTCGGCAAGGGCGCGGCCGGGCAGGCGATTCAAAATATGAACTTGATGCTTGATTTAGATGAAGACTTCGGTCTTGTAAGCGCCGGTCTATACCCATAAAGGAATATCGATGAAGATTTTGGATGGTCTTGGAATAACAGCCGTAAAGAAAGTAAGCGCAGCAGGAATCAACTGCGGTATTAAGCCAAGCGGTAAAAAAGATATGGCTCTTATATATTCAGAGGTCCCTTTTAAAGTAGCAGCCGCCTTTACAGATAATTCAATAGTCGCGGCTCCTGTCACTTACTCAAAAAAACTTTTGCGAGACCACGATGAGTTTCAAGCACTACTTATAAATAGTGGCAATGCTAACGCATGCACTGGTGATAAAGGTTATAACGACGCGGTGGAAATGAGTGAGTTTACCTCAAAAAAACTAGGCTTAGACTCTAGTACGCTAATAGCGTCTACCGGCCTTATCGGCGAGACTTTGCCGATGGAAAAGGTACGTCAGGGAATCGAGTCGGTCGCAGACAATCTGCGCCCAAATGGCGGCAGCGACGCGGCAGAGGCGATAATGACGACTGACGCCTTTATTAAAGAGATAGCGGTCGAGCTGAAAATCAGCGATACCGTGGTTCGGATCGGGGCGATGGCCAAAGGGGCGGGGATGATAGCACCAAGACTTGTCTCTCACGCGACAATGATCGCCGCTGTCGCGACTGATGCTGATATATCAAGTGGTGCCTTATCTAAGGCATTAAGTGAAGGCATCAAAACGAGTTTTAATAGATCCTCAGTTGATGGAGATACGAGTACAAACGATAGCGTCTTTCTGCTAGCAAACTCAAGCGCCAAAAACCCGAAAATAGAATCGGGTGAGGATCTTCAACTATTTTTGAACGCTGTAACATTTATAATGACCGAGCTCACCAAAATGATCATAAAGGACGGAGAAGGGGCTACAAAGCTTATCTCATATAATATCAAGGGAGCGAAAAACGATGATGAAGCGGCGTTGATCGGAATGTCGCTTGTCAACTCCTTGCTGGTGAAGACGATGTTTTTTGGGGCCGATCCCAATTGGGGCCGGATAATCGCCGCGGCCGGCGCGTCGGCACCGGGAATTGAACTTAAAAACACGTCCGTTTACTTCAAGGACCAACTAGTCGCAAAAGACGGGTTGGGGATAGAATTCGATCAGGAAAAGGTAGGCGCAATACTTTCGTCCCCGGAGATCGAATTAACCCTCGAGGTCGGTCAAGGTAAAGGCGTCGCTACCTGTTACGGCTGCGATCTTAATCATGAATATGTAAGGATAAATGCTGAGTATACGACCTAAAAGAAATGTGTTTGGAACTGGTTTTTGGAGATTATTGGTGAGAATAACCGTTAGTTTATCGAAAAAAACCAATAACCGCGATATGATTATATAAATACAAATAGAGGTGATAGAGTTGTCAGAACAGCTTACTGAAGAAGAAAAAACATACTGTCATTATCACCCGGATATCGAGACTAACGTAAAATGTAGTAACTGCGGAAAGCCGATATGTCCGGATGATATGATCTTTTCATCGGTCGGCATAAAGTGCAAAGAATGTGCCCGGCCGGTCGGAAGAATGGTCGCGGGTCCAAAACCGATATATTACCTTAGAGGTGCTCTTGCAGGCCTCGGAACCGCTATCGCCGGTGGTATCGCCTTAATGATTCTAAGAGCTATTATTCCTTTCGGTGGATTTATTTTTGCCATGATATTAGGATACGCTCTTGGTGAATCTATCAGTTGGGCCGCCAGAAGAAATACGGGGTTAGGCTTGCAGATCATAGCCGGTATCTCGGCGGTGCTCGCTTTTACGATCGGAGGCTATCTATTCGGTCCGGTGTTGCTCGGTAGATTCTTTCTATCTTTAAATCCCTTCGGCCTGCTTATGAGCGGTATCGGTATTTTCATCGCCGTGGCCAGACTAAAAGAATAACTGGTGTAAGGATTTGTTTTGAAGAATATTAGCTCCAAAGTAGAGGCGCTTCGCGCCATACAACCGAATATGCGCTCCTCAACGGTCGAAAAGTATATCAAAGCATATACTGATGAAATCGTCGTAATAAAGTATGGCGGCGGAGCGATGACTAAACCTGCTCTAAAAAAGGATCTGGCCATGGATCTATCGCTTATGAAAAGAGTGGGTATCCGGCCCGTTTTAGTCCACGGTGGAGGCCCTGAGATTACCGAAATGATGAAACAATTGAAAATGGATGTCAAATTTATCGACGGCTACCGAAAGACAGACAGTAAAGCCATCGAAATCGTAAAGATGGTGTTACTCGGGAAAATAAATAGTGAACTGGTAGGGCTAGTAAACTCGATCGACTCGGTCGAAGCCATTGGTCTTTCCGGTCTGGATTCGCACTTAATACAGTCTGAACCAAAAAAGGAGCCTCCGGGACTGGGTTTTGTAGGTGACGTGAAAAAGATAAACACAAGACTTATATACTCACTGATCGAGATGGATTATATTCCAGTTATCGCCTCTGTCGGTCTAGGTAAAGACGGAAAGATGTTCAATATCAATGCCGATTCCGTAGCGGCGGCTATGGCTGTCGCCTTGGAAGCTCACCACATAATGTTTTTAACCGACGTTGATGGGATCTTACGGGATCTCGGAGACCATAAAAGCTTGATCAGTGAGATGACTGCAGAGCATATAGAACGTCTAGTTGAAAAAGGAGAGGTATCCGGCGGGATGATCCCCAAGATCGCAGCATGCCTTGCCGCTATTAAGGGCGGTGTTGGCTGGGCCCACATCCTAAACGGAACGCATCCCCACGTCATGCTTCAAGAGATCTTCACTAAGCGGGGTGCGGGAACAATGATAAAAAAGGACGCCCATGAATGAGCAGGTTTTTAAGCGAGAGAAAAAATATCATATTTCCACTTATAATCGGCAACCGGTAGAATTCGTCCGTGGCGAGGATGTCTATCTGTGGGACTCGGCTAACAATAAATACATTGATTTCGTCGCCGGCCTTGGAGTGATCAACATCGGCCACGTAAATAAAAAAGTCAACGATGCTTTTTGCTCTCAAGCAAACATCTTGGGCCACGTCTCAAATCTTTTCTATACAAAAAAACAAGTAGACCTTGCCCAACGCCTGGTAGAACTATCGATCCCAGATGGAAAATGTTTCTTCGGAAATAGCGGCGCCGAAGCTAATGAGGGTGCTATAAAGCTTGCTCGCCGATATGGAAAGATTAACTTCTCTCCCGAAAGAGTCGAGATCATAACCGCGCTTCGATCATTTCACGGACGGACGATGAAAGCCCTGGCGGCAACGGGTCAACCAGATAAACATCTGCCCTTTCAGCCACTTCCGGGAGGTTTCAAACATGTACCCTATAACGATTTTGGCGCCATCAAAAAGGCGACCGATGAGAAAACGGTTGGGATAATGCTTGAAGTCATTCAAGGAGAAGGCGGCGTTTATCCGGCCGATGAAGATTACTTACTTAGCGTTCAAAAATACTGCGCCAATAATCGGCTTCTTCTCATTCTTGATGAAGTCCAGACAGGGATAGGGCGAACAGGCAAACTTTTTGCCTTCCAGCACTTCGGACTTGATCCCGATATTGTGACAACGGCAAAAGGACTAGGAAACGGCTTTCCGATCGGCGCTTTTATAGCAAAATCGGATGTCGCCGAATCTTTTACCTACGGCGATCACGGTTCCACTTTCGGCGGAGGCCCGGCTGTCTCGGCAGCTGCTCTTGCTACATTAGATTTTATTGAAGAGAATGACATTTGTGATCGTTCAAAAAAGATGGGCGACTATCTATTTGGGCTCTTAACAGAGCTTAAAGATAAAAATGATTATATCGTAGAGATACGAGGTCGAGGACTGATGATCGGCGTCGAGATAAAAGATCTATCCGCAAAAGAAATAGTGACAAACATGCTAAATAAAGGCTTAGTCATAAACAATATCGGCGACAACGTGATAAGATTTCTTCCCCCACTTACAATCAGCAAAAGCCATATCGATCAGCTGATTGAGGCCTTAAACGACGAAATGAGCGAATGATGACCAGAAACCTGTTGACACTGAAAAACTATAACCAAGATGAGATATACAGACTGCTCTCAAAAGCGCTGGAATGTAAACGAAAACGTTCCCGGGGAAAGATCGAGGATAATCTTAAGGGGAAAACAGTGGCCCTGATCTTCAATAAGCCCTCTACAAGAACGCGCGTTTCCTTTGAGGCGGCCATCTCCCACTTGGGTGGAGATTCAATCTATTTGACATCGAACGACCTTCAGCTGGGACGTGGAGAGACAATTGAAGATACCGGCAAAGTCCTTTCCAGATATTGTGAGGCCATAGTGATACGAACTTTTTCACATGAAGATGTAGAAGCGCTAGCTAAGGCCTCGACAGTTCCCGTTATTAACGCATTGACAAATAATCATCATCCCTGCCAGGCCCTTGCTGATCTCATGACGATCCTCGAAAAGAAAGACCGCCTTGCAAGCATTGATTTAACTTTTATTGGTGATGGTAATAATGTCTGCAATTCGCTTATGATCGCCGCCGCAAAAGTGGGCATAAATTTAACTGTGGGCTCACCGAAAGGTTACGAGCCCGATAAAGAGCTGGTGGACGAGGCGCGTTCGTTCATAACCGGTGTTAATAAACTAAGTGTGACGAACGATCCAAAAAAAGCGGTTAAAGGCGCTGACGTTGTATACACCGATGTCTGGACGAGTATGGGGCAGGAGAAAGAAACAAAAAAACGTCTCAGTGATTTTAAAGGATATCAGATAGACGAAAAACTCTTAAAGCTAGCGTCTAAAGACGCTATTGTTATGCACTGCCTTCCCGCTCATAGAGGCGAGGAGATCTCGGCCGAGGTGATAGATGGTCCGAAGTCGGTAGTATTTGATCAGGCTGAAAACCGGTTGCATGTTCAAAAAGCGCTCATCAATTATCTGGTTGCCAATGGAAAAAAATAAACGACATAACCTGATAAAGGAGATCGTAAGAGTTGAAGATATCGGATCCCAGCAGGATCTTGTTGATAGCCTCGCGAAAAAAGATCTTAACGTGACTCAGGCTACAGTCTCAAGAGACATTCAAGAGCTGGGTCTAATTAAGTCAAAAAATCTTAGCGGCAACCTTGTATATATTTTCCAAAGGAGCAGCAACCTCGATCCGGGCGAGCGACTAGACAGGACTTTGGGAGAATTTGGACGCTCGGTTGAGAGAAGCGATAACTTGGTAGTTGTAAGGACGACTCCGGGAGCCGCCCAGACAGTTGCAAAATGTATCGACGAAGTCGAACCAAGTGAGATCATCGGGACCGTTGCCGGAGATGACACCATACTTATCATCGCCAGAGATGATAGTAGAGGCAGGCTCATTAAGGATCTTTTTAAAGAAAAGATCGATCTCTTTTAATCTTATCTATTAAACGAATAACAGTTAAACTAAGCAAGAAGGAGTATGGATGGCAAAAGATAAAGTAGTTCTCGCTTACTCGGGAGGATTGGATACTTCCGTAGCGATAAAGTGGCTACAAGATAAATACGATCTCGATGTGATCGCGGTTGCTTTAGATGTTGGCCAACCCGAAGATCTGGGAGCGATTCAAAAAAAGGCGTTAGCTATCGGGGCAATCGAATCGCTCGTAGTCGATGCTACGGACGAATTCGTCGATAATTATGTTACCCCTTCGATAAAAGCAAATGCCTTATATGAAAGAGCCTATCCCGTTAGCACATCGCTCTCTCGACCACTAATCGGATATTATCTAGTAGATGTCGCAAAAAAACATGGCGCGAACGCCATCGCTCACGGTTGTACCGGAAAAGGAAACGATCAGGTCCGTATCGAGACGGCGATAATGGCGCTCCATCCCGATATAAAGATTATCGCTCCTCAAAGAGAGTGGGCGATGTCCAGAGAAGAAGAGATCGAATACGCACTTGCTAATAATATCGAGGTTCCGGCAACCAAAGAGAGCCCCTACAGCGTCGATGAGAACCTTTGGGGTCGAAGCGTTGAAGCCGGAGTCCTTGAAGATCCATGGCTGGAACCTCCTCCCGATGCTTACAGCTGGACAAAGGAGCCAATGAAGACTCCCGATGAGACGAGCTACGTCGAGATCGGCTTTGAGAAGGGGATCCCTACGATCATAGATGGAGAAAAGCTCTCACTAAAAGAAATAATATTAATTCTTAATAAAGCAGCCGGTGATAATGGTGTCGGCCGTATTGATATGGTGGAAAACCGCCTCGTCGGGATAAAGTCGCGAGAGATATATGAGTGTCCGGCAGCTATAGTTATTACCTCAGCCCACCAGGCGCTCGAGTCATTAACACTCACCCGGGAACTTACCCATTATAAATTCGGGGTGGAAGACGCTTTTTCCAGAGCTGTCTATTTCGGTCACTGGTTTTCTCCCCTCACGGATTGCTTGAAATCTTTTATCGATTCGTCACAGGAACACGTTACCGGAAGTGTGAGATTAAAACTTTACAAAGGCTCCTGCACGGTTGTAGGTCGAAACTCTAAGTACTCGTTATATGATCACGGGCTTGCGACCTATGATCAGAGCGATGAATTCTCTCATATGAGTGCCAAGGGTTTTATAGATATATGGGGACTACCGAACAAAGTATGGTCAAAGAAACAGGGTAAATCATGAAGTTATGGAGCGGGCGCTTTGATAAGCCGACGGATAAGATAATAGAGGAATTTACCGCCTCTTTAGATTTCGATAAGCGTCTATATAAAGATGATATAGCCGGAAGTATAGCCCATGCTAAGATGCTTGCCAAAGTGGGGATCATCTCGACAAAAGAGAGTGACGCCTTGCAAAGCGGGCTTTCGGAGATCTACCGCGAGATCGATTCGGGGCAGTTCTCTTTTGATATTGGTGACGAAGACATCCATATGGCTATCGAGCGGGCACTGATCGACAAGATCGGTTCTGTCGGTGGAAAACTCCACACGGCCCGCAGCCGAAACGATCAAATCACTCTCGATCTTCGCCTCTATCTTAAGAAAGAAATTGTCATAATTGCGACGCTAATTAAAGATTTTCAGGCGATCCTTTCCGAAAAATGCCGAATTTCAAAAAGCGCGATGATGCCTGGTTATACTCACCTGCAACGAGCTCAACCGATCCTCTTCTCGCACCACCTTCTAGCCTATTTCTTCATGTTGGAGCGAGATTTTAATCGACTGAAAAACTGTTTTTTAGAGACCGATGTCATGCCACTAGGCTCTGCCGCTCTTGCCGGCACGTCATTTCCAATAGACAGAGACTTTGTATCTAGTGAGCTCGGCTTCTCTAAGATAAGCGACAATAGCCTGGATTCTGTATCCGACCGGGATTTCGTCGTCTCCTTTCTCTCGAGTGCCAGCCTACTGATCACTCACCTTAGCCGTCTAGCCGAGGAGATAGTACTGTGGTCGTCGCAAGAGTTCGGTTTTGTAGTCCTTGACGACGCTCACGCGACCGGAAGCAGTATCATGCCGCAAAAAAAGAATCCCGATTTCGCGGAGTTAATAAGAGGCAAGACAGGTAGAATCTTTGGAAACCTGATGGCTATGCTAACTGTATTAAAGGGGCTTCCCCTGGCATACAATCGGGACCTGCAGGAGGATAAAGAGGGGCTTTTCGATACTATTGACACAATAAAACCAGCGATCGTAGTGATAGGTAGCGCCATCCAAGCGATGACGATAAATATTGAAAATATGGAGAAAGCGGCCGGCACTGATTTCTCCACCGCCACCGATTACGCCGATTATCTGGTAAAGAAAGGAATACCCTTTAGAGCCGCCCATGAAGTCGTCGGTGAGATTGTAAAAGATTGTATTGCCAAAAACAAGGATTTGAGCGAGCTGTCGATCGATGATCTTAAGAATTTTAGTAATGATTTCGACGCCGATGCTCTGGAGCTTCACTCAATCAAAAACTCGGTAGATAGCCGTACGAGTCCCGGTGGGACCGCGCCTATCAGCGTCGAGGAGCAGTTGGCAAAATCGGAGAAAATATTAAAAAGTGAGGAAGAATGGCTAAGCACCAATGAATATACGTCTTGACGATAGCGAGATAGGTATATATCGAGACGAACTTCTGGAAATGATCCGTGGGATCGTCTCAGTTGGAGAAGTACAGCTCTCATCGGGGGCGATGAGCGATTTCTATATAGACCTAAGACGCCTGACGCTTGATCCCAGAGGCTCCTTCTTAATAGCCAACCTTATTAGCGATAAGTTAAAAAGTGTGGAATTTGAAGCGATCGGTGGACTTACTATCGGCGCCGATCCGATAGTAGGGGCCATCTGCTACCACGCCTCGCTGACCGATGCCGGTATCACTGGATTTTTAGTCAGAAAAGAAGATAAGACTCATGGCATGATGAAACGCATTGAAGGGCCAGAAATAAAAAAAGGCGCCAAGATCATTCTGGTAGATGACGTCGTCACCTCCGGTGGCTCCACTTTAGAAGCCTACAACACTGTCATGAAATCCGGCTACAGCGTAATAAAAGCGATAGCTATTGTCGACCGGGAAGAGGGCGCAAGGGAAATGATCGAATCTCTGGAAATTGAATTTGAAGCGTTATTTACGAAAAGCGAGATCATCCAAGATTAGCTCTACTTTTAACCACATCTTTCGAAGCATCGGTCAGTCCTCTGGCAATCATCATCTCTTCTTCCAACCCGATGTCATGCAATTTATCTCTTACATATAATAAGTTAGGCCTTACCACTTGGGATTTTCTAAGCGTCATCGAAATCAGACTTTCGAGACTATGGCTGACCCTACTTAGCCTTTCTTGTTTTGCATGGAGATGTTGGTACCTAAGATCAAAAAGGTCGTTTCCGATAAAAGGTGGATCGCCTGTAAGGCATGCGTAAGCGATACAACCGATCGCATAGACGTCTGTTTTTTCGGTTGGCCTTTCTCCGTACCAATGCTCGGGCGCTGCATAATGAGGGCTAATATAACCTTTCAAGACCTTTGACGGCGACTCCCTTACAAATTGAGCAACACCAAAATCGGCGATCTTCCATCTACCGTTTTGAAATAATACATTTTCCGGTTTTAGATCACAGTGATTTAAGTCTTTTAACTCATTTAGCCCGCTAGCAATCGAATACAATATTTCAATACTCTCTTTTTCATCAAGACGCCCGTTTACTGTAAGAAGATCATCGAGGCTTCCCTTTGCTTTAGCTAGAACAATAAAGTATCCTCCTGACGCGATATCCTCTCCACAGTCAAGAACGGGAACAACATATGAGTGCTTCCTTCCGACCAGTCTCTCCGCTACTTCAATTTCTCTATGAGCCGATCGGCTATTAAAAATATGAAGCTCTTTTATGGCGACTTCGCATCCGTCTTTATCGTATCCCAAATAGACGGCACCGGAGTTACCGGGTAACCCCAACGATTTACTTGGATCATATTCCCAATCGTTTTTTGAAAGTCTGATTTTTTCCATAAATTTAAATAATCGCCTGCATCTATAATCGGCATAACGGACCACTTATCAAGAGCATTTTTCCTAGAAGTTTACAATCTCTCGACTCCAAAGAGGTTGATCCAGCCTCTAGAGAGAAAAGAGCAATATATAATTTTGTCCACCGTCCACTTTAAAGTTGAACTTGATCTTCTTATATTCATATGATTATTGTATTTAGAAGACTTTTTAGTCCATAAATGCTTGCATTTATTGCTAGTTATTCTATTCTAAAAAACACATTCATAAGCCGCGGTGGTGAAATTGGTAAACACGCTGGGTTCAGGGCTCAGTGCCCTTACGGGCTTAGGAGTTCGACTCTCCTCCGCGGTACTACCAGCGGTATTACTAATTTTTAATCTCTTCCTAATTTAATCTTAAGTGCACATTAAGTGCTTTTAGTGATTTTTAGGGCTTACTTCCTAAGCAATTTATTTGCAGAGTTATCTCGTTAGTAAACACACTAAAAAAAGACCTCTTTATAGAGTTAAAAGGAATCAAGTTAGAAAACTCACTCAGCCATGTTTCATTTACTTGTTCGTAAATTACTGAAATCACTTGCTTGCAGACAACTTTTGCTCGTAAAATCTTTTTTGCTTTTCAATGAATCCTATTAACTCCTGAATGTTCCTATTTT
>JAUVQW010000101.1 GCA_030597945.1 Actinomycetes bacterium | reverse complement strand
TTGTCCGATTGGCTTATGCTCTCAATATCTACGTCCCAGAGCCAGGAGACATCTTTTCCGTCAGCGATATTATCGTTGATAGCGATAACTATCTCTTTTCTCGAATCGCCAAGTTCTAAAGTCTTTAGCACCTGGTTAAAGCCAGTAGGGTTTTTTATTAACATCAGATGGACAGACTTATTATCGACGATCACCGTCTCCAATCTTCCAAAGGTCGGGGTAAAACTCTCCAGCGCTCTTTTGATAGTATTAACATCGATCCCCAGAGCTATGGCTGAAGAAATAGCGGCAAGTGCATTGTATACATTATATAGACCACCGATTTTGAGGTTGACTTCAAAATAATCACTTGGCGTTTCGATGCGAAAAGACACCCTATCTAATCCCAGCATTACATTAGTAGCTCGCACATCGAGCTTTGGCTTCATAAAGTCACAGGCGCTACATCGATATTTACCAAGGTGGGCATAGTAGGTATGATCGTATGTAAGCGGCGAGCCGCATTTTGCGCAGACGCTTTCGTCTCTTGCAACGTCCACCAAATCGCTGGCCACAGATTCGTCGTCTATACCAAAAAAGAGCGGATCTACATCTATTCCATCAGAGAGGGTCGCTACTCGTGGATCATCTGCGTTTAAGACCGCCGTAGCACCGCTTCTAAGATAGATAAACGATGTTTTTATCAGGGCCGCCATGTGATCTAACTCGCCGTATCTGTCTAGTTGATCACGGAAGATGTTGGTAACGGCAACGACATTTGGCTTAAGGTCCTTGGTAACTACCGGAATAGTGGCCTCATCTATCTCAAATAAGCCGACTCTTCCCCGTCGATCACTTTTTATATCATTGATTATCGAGGTCACAACGCCGGCGACCAGATTGGCCTTCTGAATTATGGACCGGCATCTGGCCCGATTCGACCAAGATATCGGCAAGCATATTAGAAGAGGTAGTCTTTCCATTTGTGCCGGTAATAACGACAGATCGTTGAAGATGTCTTGACAACTTTTTTACTATTTTGGGATCGACCCTGGTAGCGATAAATCCGGGTAGAGATGTACCTCCACCTAAGCCAAAACGCCTGCTTAGGCCGCCGCCGATTTTTGCAGCTTCAATAGCGATAAGATAACGAATATCCACTCTAATAGGATAACGGATTTGAGGGGGAAGTTACAGATTGAAGATATATTGAGAGACCGAAGTTAGCTTTTGACTTCTTCGGTCTCCTTAGCCTCGACCTTTTCTTCAGTTGATTTTGATTCTTCAAGCTCTTCGGAGTCCTCGTCTTTTGTCGAGCTACGAAATGCTTTTAAAGTATCGCCGATCGACTTTCCGAGTTGCGGAAGTTTCTTTGGTCCGAAGATAACCAATACTATAACAAGTATGATTATTAGTTCTGGCGCACCTATTCCACGAAGAAACATTAGCATCATTCCTTAGTCATTACTTTAGGCAAGTTTACCATAGATGATAAAGAAAATACCAGAGAAACTTTCATGAAGAATTTGTGAATATCAGGTAAAACTAGAGAGCGGATTTTAAGGGGTCGAGCGTAAAGCGTGAGGCGTAAGGGCGTAAGGAGTTATAAGCTCGAAATAATGATCTTCAAGTATCGTGTAGCCGCAAAGCTTGCTTTGCCTATTATATTGTCGAGCAAGCTTGACCACTACAGAAAAAAAATCAGATCAGCACTGTCTTCGGTTTCATCATTATTTCGCCGTCTTTGAAAAAGCTTTCGGCAACCGCTATCAGATCTTTCGAAGGGCCGATGATACTGGCAAAACTGCCTTCGCCTGGCGCCTTTGATCCATTTTTTGAAATTCCGACTTTTATCGGCCGTCCCTTTGCAATGTCTAGCTCACCTTGCCCGTCGACGGCAACTTCAGTAAAGTCCAAGGCGTCTCGAGGCGGGATCAGCAACTCATTCTCCAATTCGCCAATTGAGAGATCATTAAATTTATCAACGGTGATCGCCTTGTCGAGACTGAATTTTCCTGACCTTGTCCGCCTTAGTCTTTCCAGATGCGCTCCGCATCCCAACTTCTCTCCGATATCAGAAGCCAGCGCTCTTATGTAAGTCCCCTTAGAGCAGGCGACCTTAAAATCGACTTTAGGATGATCGGGAATTTCGTCTAGATCGATAAGGTCAAAGGCGTAAATACTTACTCTTCTTGGCTTTCGCTCGACTTCCTTACCGGCTCTTGCCAGTTTATATAAAGGCTTTCCATTGATCTTTATTGCGGACACCATCGGCGGTACTTGATCTATCTCACCTGTAAAAGACGATGATATTTTTTGCAACATCATGCTATCTACCGAACATTTAGAATTGGTAAGTTCTTTTCCTTCGGCGTCTAAAGTGTCGGTGGTTATGCCGAACCGGATAGTCCCTTCATACTCTTTATCATCATTAAGGTAAGGTAGTAGCCTCGTTGCTTTTCCAAGAATCATTACCAGGAGTCCGGTAGCCATCGGATCCAGCGTGCCGGTGTGGCCCACTTTTTTCTGACCCGTCTTGCGTCTTACGATATCGACAATATCGTGCGATGACTTGTCTTTAAGTTTATCGATTAAAAAAATACCGCTAAGCACCTTTAAAACCGGCCCTTACTCGGCGGCTTGCATGGCCGAACATGCTTCGGTCACAGCCGCGATCAGCGCTTTGATGACTTCATCCAGTTCAAGATCGGATACATAACCGGCTGCGTTTTTATGGCCCCCGCCATTAAATGTATTAGCGATCGCGCTGACATTGAAGCCACCCCTGGAGCGAAGGCTTACTTTTACTTTTTTATCCTTGGTTTCTTTAAGTACGGCTGATATATGCACACCCTGGAGCCCCCGTAACCAATCAACAAGGTTTTCAGTCTCCCCTAGCGAAGCGCCTGTCTGGCTAAAATCGTCTAGGGTGATGGAAGTATAGATAAAGGTAAGTTCCGGCATGAAAACCGCCTTCTCGATACCACGCCCAACGATCTTAAGCCAGGCAAAAGAATTGTTCTCATAGACATTTTGGAATATATGGTTGGGATCGGCCCCAAGCTCTACAAGCTCCGAGGCGGTCTTTAAAGCCTCTCTTGTCGTATTACTATATTGAAACCTGCCCGTATCGGTTACTATGCCTACATAAAGGCACGTAGAAATTTCCTTATCAAAATCAGCACCCATATACTTAAGTATTAAGTAGACCATCTCCGACACCGAAGAGGCCTTAGAATCGACGATATTTATACTTCCAAATCCTGAATTATCCGGATGATGGTCGATATTTATAAGGGCCTTGGAACCGCATGCTAGATCTTTACTGGCACCCAGCCTGTCCAGGTTTGCACAATCAAGAGCGATAAAAACGCTATCTTCAGAATCTTCGGGCAACTTGGAGATCTCTTTATGTCCGGGAAGAAACTGGTATTGTGGGGGAATGATAATTTCTTCACCAAGAGTGGCTATCACTTTTTTACCTCTAGATTTTAGATAACGATACAGACCCAGCATCGATCCGAGCCCATCGCCGTCGGGTTGAATATGACAACAGAGAATAAACTTCTTCTCATCGTTTAAGAGCTCAGCTATACTGCGCTTTTCGCTTTCAGGAAGATCGTACAGTCTATTCTTCTTTCTCTTCAGTCTTAAGCCTATTTATGATCTTATCGATACGCTCTCCTTGCTCAACCGACTCATCGAAATAAAAACGAACCTTCGGAGTATATTTCATCCTTAGTCTTTTTCCTAACTCACCTCTTATATATCCACTCGCGCTCTCGAGCCCCTCAAGCGCCCGATCATGTTCTTTCTTTCCTCCCAAGGTTGAAAAGAACACCTTACAATGTCGTAAATCAGCCGATATGTCAACGCCGGTTATTGTCACGAATTCTATACGAGGGTCTTTAATTTTTCTCTCGATAAGCAGTGACACTGTTTCTTTTACGTTTTCTGTTACTTTTGCAAGCCGCTCACTCATCAAGAAAATCCTTATCCGGGTTGAAGAAAGAATGTGTGCACCTGATCACTTCGGCATTCGCGTTAGCTTCGGAAAAGTCGGCTATTTTTTGAAGGACTTTCTCCACTTCGTGTTGGCTTATAGATACATGGGCTACGGAAAGAGTGCCGCGTTGATATAGGTCTTGATGATCGGTCTCAGCGACCGAGACATTAAATCGATGGCCGATTCTTTGAGCCAAGCTCTTCATCACCTGACGTTTTTCCTTAAGAGATGCAGCGCCGCTTATATGTAACTCGATCCGGCTAACACCGACAAACACGATAGCTCACCCCTAGATAAAAATTAACCCTCTTGAGGTATCTCTATCATCTCATAGATCTCAATGACATCGCCTACTTTAATATCCTTATAATCCTCAAGAGCGATACCGCATTCAAACCCTTCTTTAACATTTTTGGCATCGTCTTTGAAGCGGCGAAGCGAAGATACTTTGCCCTCGTAGACGACCGTACCATCTCTAACTAGCCTTGCCAGCGAATCCCTGCTTACCTCTCCTTGGCTTACATAACATCCGGCGATAAGACCGATCTTCGGTACTTTAAAAATCTCTCTTATTTCTACATGGCCGACATCCTTCTCCTCATACTGGGGAGCAAGCAATCCCACCCGGGCCGCTTTGATGTCTTCAATGACTTTATAGATGATCCGGTAGGTCCGGACATCGACTTTTTCTTTCTCGGCCATATCTTTGGCTCCGATTGACGGCCTCACATTAAAGCCGATGATTATAGCGTTTGAAGCCGCGGCCAACATAA
>JAUVQW010000048.1 GCA_030597945.1 Actinomycetes bacterium | reverse complement strand
TGGATGCCATCTTTATCAGCCATATGCATCCTGACCATTTTACGGATATTTTTCCGCTTAGATATTATCTTCAATTTTCGGCTAAAAAGAATGGATTGCCGATAAAAGTCTTTGCGCCTTCTGGTTCCAGAGAAAAGATCATTTCATTATCATCGGATTCAAATATTGAAGGTTTCGACAGTGTATTCGATTGGCGGGAAATAAGTGATAAAGAGAGTATCCGTTTTGATGAAATCGAGGTCAAGACAGATGAGGTGCCTCATCTTCCTCCGACTTTCGCTATCACCTTATTAAAGGGTGGAAGGAAGATCTTTTACACATCAGACACTGCATACGATGAGAGATTGATAGAGATGGCAGCCGGCGCCTCCATATTTTTATGCGAGGCAAGTTTGACCAGGGATGTAAGTAGCGGAGTAGCCCACTTAAATGGCTTGCAGGCGGGAAAGTTAGCGGCGGCTGCCGACGTCTCTAAGTTAATACTTACTCACCTATGGCCTCATTTTGATTCCCAAGAGATACTAAGAGACGCAAGCGAAGAATTTAATGGTATTATCGAGCTTGCGGAAGATGAGAAAGTCATAAGGACGGATTAAGGAAGAGATATTGACACGTTCGGACGGTAGAAAAAAAGATGAAATGAGAACTGTTCGCGTAGAACGCGACTACATTCCCCATGCCGAAGGGTCGGTATTGTTTGAAATGGGAAATACCAAAGTGATCTGTACGGCGAGCTTTGAGCAGAAGGTACCGACGTGGCGACGAGGATCGGGTAAGGGGTGGTTGACTGCCGAGTATTCGATGCTTCCCAGATCTACGGAGATAAGGACTAATAGAGAGGTCAGCAAGGGAAAGGTATATGGCCGGACTAGCGAAATACAGAGATTGATCGGTAGATCCTTGCGATCGGTCACCGATCTGTCAAAACTTGGCGGAGAAAACACGATCTGGATCGATTGTGACGTCATATGTGCTGACGGTGGGACTAGGACAGCGGCGATAACGGGATCATTTATCGCTTTATATGATTGTTGTTCCAAGCTGTTAGCTGACGGCGTGATAAAAGAGATGCCTCTTAATGAATTTGTTGCGGCTATAAGTGTCGGGATATATAAAGAAGAACTACTTCTTGATCTCTGTTTTAGTGAGGACTGCGAAGCGGAAGTCGATATGAACATCGTAATGGAGAGTTCAGGAAAGATCATTGAGATACAGGGAACGGCCGAAAGAGGATCGTTTACTCGCGGTGAATTGGACGGACTCACGGACTTGGCCGAAAACGGCATAAATAAATTGATCAAAATGCAAAAATCGAAACTAGTCGATACATAGACTCTTAACAGGAAAGAAAGTTCAAGTTTGAGATTTGTCCTTGCAACTAATAACGTCGAAAAGGTAGCCGAAATAAGAGATATTTTTTCAGGATCCATTCTCGAGCTAATATCTCTCGATGAACTTGGGACCCAGCCAAAGATGGAAGAGACCAAAGAGACTTTTTTGGAAAACGCTTACCAAAAAGCGACTGCAATAATGGAATATTTTAATATGCCGGCTATGGCCGACGACTCAGGTCTTGAGGTGGATGCTTTAGACGGCAGTCCGGGAGTATTATCAAAAAGATATTCCGGAATAAACGCCAGCGATAGGGAGAACAACCAAAAATTGATTGGGGAGTTGTCGGACATTTCCAAAGAGAATAGATCGGCAAGATTTAAAACTGCCGCCGTATGTGTATTTGTAGACGGAAAAAGAGTAGAGGCCGAAGGTGTGCTTGATGGAAAGATAATTTTAGACGAAAGAGGAGATAGTGGATTCGGTTATGACCCGTTTTTTGTGCCAAATGGACACGATCTAACTCTCGCACAGATGTCGCTTGTGATGAAGAATAGTATTAGCCATCGCGGAAAAGCCTTTAGAGCGCTTCGCAAAGTACTGGAAAGGGAGATCTAAGTGGATTTTCGAGAATATCGAAATAAATACCCCGGCCGGATTATTTTTGTCTCCCTTTTAACCATAATATTTTTATACGCTTTTCTTTTTGCTCTCTTTATGAACCTATTTGAGAATAAGGCTGTCAGTGTTTATGAGGCTCTATTTTGGACCATATCTTTTCTAACCACTACGGGAGAGAGTGCGGGTAATTTAAATTTTTCAGCAGCCCCGATACAGGGACTTGCGGTCATAATACAATTTACCGGACTTCTCTTATTTTTTGCGGCGTTTCCTCTTATTATACTACCTCGGATGGAGAGGAGATTTAAGCAAGTGTTGCCGGTCTCTGCCCCGGATGATCTTGTAGATCACATAGTAGTTTGCGGATTTAACCCATTGGTAGAAAGCCTTATGGAGGAGCTAGCGTCAGGGGATAGGTCTTTTTTAATAGTAAGCAACGAAAGTGATACGGTAAGGTCGCTTCTCGATTCCGGTTGGAACAGTATTTACGGTGATCCGACCCACGAGTCGGTTCTTAGAAATGCCAGAGTTGATAAAGCCACAATGGTAATTGCCAACCTAGAAGGTGAAGAAAACGCGAACGTCGTTCTTACTGCCGCAGCTATCAGTGATTGCGAGATAATAGCACTTATTGATGAAATAGCCAATGCCAAATATTTTGAGTATGCCGGAGCAAGGCAAACACTTTCGCCAAAGGAACTGCTGGGCACATATCTGGCAAGAAAAGCGACCACATCTCTAAAAGATGAGCTATTTGGTGAAAATGAAGTTTTGGCCGGACTGGACGTTGTCGAGCTTCCTGTATATCCGGAATCGGCATTGGACGGGACGACTTTAGGGGAGATAGATATTCGTAAGGTTACCGGCTCGAATATTGTTGGAATATGGCATCGAGGTAAACTAGAGCTTGAACCTGGTCCGGAATCAACCATTTCCGCTGAGAACGTCTTAATGGCGGTCGGAACGAGAGATCAATTAATTGAGCTTCAAAGACTTATCAGAACCGATGGTATTGACAGGAAACCCTCCAAAAAACATTTTATTATAGCCGGTTATGGCGATGTCGGAAGAAAAGTCTCTGAAGAGTTGATATTACAGGGGATAGATTTTAAGATCATTGACCCGGCTGATCGTCCCGGCGAATATATTAAGGGAGACGCGACCAGCGAAAGAGTTTTAAGAGATGCTGAGATTGAGAAGGCCTCAACATATATAGTTGCTAGCCACAACGATCAAGACAATATATTTTCGACATTGCTGGCCCGCGAAATGAATCCGAATCTACATATTCTAGCAAGAGCTAACCATCAGGAGGCGGTCGACAAACTTTACCGCGCCGGTGCCGACTTCGTATTCTCGCTTGCTGTAATAGCCGGGCAGATGCTCGCAAGAATAATACAGGGCGATAAGCTGATCACTCTGGCTGAAGGATTAAAAGTCATGACGGTAAGTATAAAGGGAAAACTTGCTAATAAGACGATAGGGCGGTTAAAGGTTAGGACTATGACGGGCTGTACAATCATTGCTTTGAAGGACGATGGAAATCTAATAGCCAATCCGGGATCTAATTCTTTACTCTTAGAAGGCGCAACGATAGCCGTTCTCGGCAGTCGCAGCCAAGTACAGGTATTTATGGATAACTATCAAATTTATGATTGAGAATAGTTAATTTAAAGCAGAAAATGCTTTTCGAAATGAAAATTGTAAATATTAAATTTTAAATATTGATCGGTTGTGAATTGATGTTAGGGCAACGGAAATAGACTTGAAGGCGTCAATGTAAAGCGTAAACTGTGAACATTTAAAGAGAATTTAATAGCTCATAAGCTTTTACTCACGATGCTTTACGGTCCAAGAATAGAAAAAGAGGTTTTAAGTGGCTGGAGATATATTAATATCAGAAATAAAAGAGGGCGATCCGATTGATGGGTTGTTCATGGTCGACAACTGCTCGAAGCGAATTTCAAAGAATAATCGCGCTTATCTTAAATTTCAATTAAGTGATATGTCGGGAAGCATTGAAGCGGTCGCTTGGGATGAGGCGATGGAAAAAAACCCTGACACAAAAAAGGTGTCTTCCGGAGATTATATCTCTCTTGCCGGCAAGTCCTCAGTAAACCGGTATACGAATAAAGTCGAGATAAGCATTTCTTCACTAAATATTATTAGTGACGCTGAAGTCGATCCTGCTCTTTTCTTACCATCTACGGATAAGGACATTGATGAGTTAAAGAAAGAGCTAATGGAGCTTATAGGTAAGGTCTCCGATAACGATTACAGGAGACTGCTGAAGATCCTCTTTGATGATGACGAATTTCTAGGCCAGTTTACTCTAGCCCCGGCTGCCAAGAACTATCACCATGCTTACTTGGGAGGGTTGTTGGAGCACTCGGTTTCGGTTGCAACGCTTGCGATCCTTTTATCTTCTTTTTACGGGAATGTCGATGAGTCGCTTATGATAACCGGTGCTATTCTTCACGATGTAGGGAAGATAAAAGAATTTGATTATAGTAAAAGGATAGATTATTCGACCGAGGGACGGCTTAAAGGTCACATAGTGATCGGAAACGAAATCGCCGAGAAAGCCATGGACAAACTTCAAGAATTTCCGAAGGAAAAAAGAAACGCGCTTTCACACCTTATCCTTAGCCATCAGGGCGAGCTCGAATTTGGGGCCGCAGTCAGGCCAAAAACAAAAGAAGCGGTCATCTTAAGCATAATCGATAATGTCGATGCAAAGATAAACGGATTTATAGAAATAGCGAAGAAATATTCAAATGACAGCGAATGGACTGACTATCAGTCGATGTTTCAAGATTTCTTATACATTGGTCCCAAAAAAATTGAAGAAGAGATAGAGCAACTTAAATTAGTGGATAAAGATAAATAAAAAATATACCAAACGTATGTTTGTAAGTGTAACGCTTGCTGATATAATTATTTCCGGCTAGTGGATATTTTTCTTTTAACAATAAGACCTTGTCCGCCAATTAAGGAAGGACAGGAGAGAAAAAATAACCGCTTTACTAAAAAAAGGATGCTAGATAATGGTCGAGATATTATTGATAATACTTATCGTTTTGGCGATTGCAAATATTGTAATCGGATTATTTATTAAGGGTAGGCCGGATACGGACCCCAACCTAAAAGAAATTGAAACATCCATCGTAAAATTTGATACGACTCTGGAGCTTACAGAGAAATCCATAAAAGACGAATTTCAGAGAAACAGGACCGAATCTAACCAGATATCCAAGGAGAACAGAGAAGAATTGAGCAAGGCGCTTGGCATATTCGGGGATCAATTTACTAAGAACGTCAAAGAGTTAAAGGAACTTCTAAGGCAGAATTTTGGAGATTTTAGCAAACAACAGACGGATATCAATAAACAATCGACAGAAAATATAAAAGAAGTCAAAAACACTGTCGAAAAGCAACTTGGTGCTATAAGAGATGATAATAAAGAGCAATTAGGCGAGATGCGCAAGACGGTCGACGAAAAACTTCAGTCGACCTTGGAGAAGAGACTTGGTGAGTCTTTTAAGCAAGTAAGTGAACGTCTTGAGCAAGTCCATAAAGGGCTGGGAGAGATGCAAAACATAGCTGTTGGAGTTGGGGATCTAAAAAAGGTTCTATCTAACGTAAAGACCAGGGGAATACTCGGTGAATACCAGCTAGAAAATATCTTAGAACAGATACTCTCACCGGGACAATATTCGAAAAATGTGGCAACTAAAAAAGGTAGCCAAGCTCATGTGGAATTTGCTATTAGATTGCCGGGTAACGAATCAGACCAGGAAGTATGGCTGCCAATAGATTCCAAATTTCCAATAGAGACCTATCAAGTTTTGCTTACCGCTTATGAAGAGGGTGACAAAGAAAAAATAGAAAGTTCGCTGAAGTCGATGTTTAATGCAATCAAGAACTTTGCTAAAGATATAAGTCAAAAATATATTGATCCGCCGCATACAACCGATTTTGCGGTTATGTTTTTACCGATTGAAAGTCTTTACGCCGAGATATTACGCCACCCTGATCTTTTCGAAAGCCTTCAAAGGACATACAAGATAACGATTACCGGACCGACGACCCTTTCCGCTTTACTAAATAGTCTTCAAATGGGATTTAGGACACTCGCAGTCCAAAAAAGAAGTAGTGAGGTCTGGGAGATACTTGAGGCGGTTAAGACAGAGTTTAGTAAATTCAGCGATCAGCTTACTAAAGTAGATAAGCAGCTTGATACGGCTTCTGCATCACTTGGGGAGCTTAGAAATACCAGGACCAGCGTGATGAACAAAAAATTAAAAGAGGTCGGTTCTCTTAAAAGCAGCGAAACAGAGGATGTTCTTGAATTATCGAAGGATGATGAATAGGGTTCCTATCTTCACTGTGGGATTATTTCGACCGGATCGCTACAATTACTAATACGGTCCCGAGTGCCTCTAGGTGGCCATCGGTCAATCGATGATATTAATTACGAGCCCGGTAACAGGTTTAGGATAAAAATAAGTAGACTTTTGGGGCATCTTTTCATTATTTTTAGCGACAGCTTCGACCTGGGTGATTTCTGTCGCGTTCAGAATAAATACCGCTTGATATCCTCCTTGCTCAACTAATTTTGCTGCTCGCTTGTAGTCGTCGGTAAATGTTATATTTGAAGATTTTTCTCCCTTTTTTACCTTGATACCCAGCATACTTTCAATAACGATGTACTGTAGCACAGCGGCATCGAGGCTCTTCCATTCATCCGAAGCTTCCTTGGGTAGATACTTATCTTTGATCGAATCATCTTTCAGTTGAAGCAGATAGCTATTCATATCGTCGTCGTACAATCCGAAACAATGCGTCTTACCCACTTTTTTTAAACTATCCATAAGGGCATCAAGAGAAGGCATTGCCTTTACCGTAAATGATTCGCTAAGCCTTTCTAGAAAATCATCATTATCCATTCCCATATCTTTGATCACCCGATGGGTGGGAAGTATATTGAGCGGTTCCTTATTAATATCGATAAGCAGCATTGGCACGAATTCATACCCGTTATCGCTGCCATTATTAGCAGAAGCTCCTCTAAGCTTCGAGTAGTTTATGGCGGTTTCATATCGATGATGGCCATCTGCAATAAATAATGATTTACCTTTTAAGAGTTCAGTGATCCTCTCAATCGCTCGTTCATTAAATAATGGCCAGATCCGGTGAAGTACGCCATTATCCTCAAGCGAGATGGTCGGTTCTCCTTTACTGTGGTCTGCAAGGATATTGTGGATTTCCCCAGAGTCGTCGCTAAAAATAGAAAATATCTGATCAAGGTTGGCGGAGGTCTCTTTCATAAGGTTCAACCTATCTACCTTTGGTCCATCGAATGTCTTTTCATGTGGTAGTACAACACCCTCGTCAAAATCAGCTAGTTTTACCAGGGGTATAAAACCTAATACATGTTTTAGATCATCGTCAATCCTGTAATCGAATCCGTAAATATAAAAAGCCGCTTTAGAGTCTTGTTTTAAAATTCCATCTTTTTGCCAGCTCTTTAGTGCGAACGCAGCCCTAGTGTATTTATTCGAGTTGCTGCTATCTCCGGAGTGATCTTTTCCTAGAATCAGGCGTATGATGTTATATGGATCGAGTTCATAATATCGAGCTTGCTGGGCCTCATCTATCACGTCATAAGGGGGCGTTACGACTTTTCCCATATCTACTTTGTCTTGATTGTAAAAAAGTCCCTTAAAGGGTTTTATGTCCGCCAACGATTTTCTCTCCAATCAGAATTTTAAACTGTCGATTTATAAATAGGGCAGCTATTATCTTAGGAAAGTTGTTGGTCCATAGCAAGGCAATTCTCTTAAAAAAAGGGAGCGGTCGTCATACATTATTAATAGTTGACTTTTAAAATTAACAATAGTATGGTTATCAATGGTGTACGCACCAGTTCAGGCTAGCTATTGTAG
>JAUVQW010000051.1 GCA_030597945.1 Actinomycetes bacterium | reverse complement strand
CGAGAGTTAGAAATGTCGTAGCCATCTACGGACCAACGCTCATTGTATTGCTGTAAGTGCGGAGAGAGATAAAGACCGCATTGTTTTTTATGGTTTGATAGAATCGCCGAAAGAAACTTTGAGACGGAAGTCTTTCCATTTGTGCCGGTGACTTGAATGGAGTCATAGTCAGTTTGAGGATCGCCCATGATTTTCGTAAGACACTCTATACCTTTAAGAGACGGGGAGATGCCAAGATTGGAGAGAGAATCTAAGTACTCTACGAAATCATTCATCAGTCAAAAGATCAAACTGTTGCTTTAGTTTATCAACTTCATTTTGAAGGTCCACCTGTTTGTCTGTTGATGATTGAACAATGTTAGAAGGGGCATTATTTTTAAATTGAGGATTATTGTTCTTTGCATTTAATTTCTCAATTTCTTTCTCTTTCGGGATCCACTTTTTCTTTAGACGGGCTTTCTCTTTATCCTTATCGATAAGCCCTTGAAGCGGCATAAATATTTCTATTCCCTCGGCAAGCGCCATAGCTGAATTAGGAGGTTTGCCAACGTCTGGAGCTACTTCAACAATTTTTACTTTGGCTTGCGCCATTATCTCTTTTTCATAAATTTTAATAAATCTTGTGTTGTCTTCTTCGGCTTTCATCATCACATCTACCTCTTTTGAAGGCGGAATATTTAACTCCGAGCGGATAGTTCTTATCGACGATATTATGGCTTGAAGAATTCTCATGTCTTTCACCGCTGATTCGTCTATTAATTTAGGATTAAATTCTGGCCAAGAAGAGACCATTATACTTTTGGTCTTCTTCTCAATCGGTATCATCTGCCATATCTCTTCGGTTAAGAAAGGCATGAACGGGTGCAGTAGTCTAAGGGACATATCCAGAACGGTAGTCAAGATATGCTTTACTCGTTCGACTTCCTCTTTATCATCTCCATACAATCTTCCTTTGGATAACTCTAAGTACCAATCGCAAAACTCGCTCCAGAAGAATTCATAAAGGACTTTACTGGCATCGCTAAAGTTGTAGCCATCCAGAGCCTGATCGACATCGGCTATCAAGTGTTGCAGCCTCGAAATTATCCACTTGTCTTCCAGCTTATTTAACTCAAATGAGCCATTGAACTCATCATCATCTTCTAGATTCATCAACACAAACCTTGAAGCGTTCCAGATCTTGTTGGCGAAATTGCGGCTCATCGCCAGCTTGTCTTCACTAAAGCGCATATCTTGCATCGAAGTATTTTGTATCATCAGTCCAAAGCGGGTGGCGTCAGTTCCATATACTTCTATCAGATCTAGCGGATCTACCCCGGTGCCAAGCGACTTACTCATCCGCTTACCCTCCGGATTTAACACAGTCGGATGGATTACTACCGTATGAAAGGGGATATCATCCATAAACTTTAGACCGCTCATTATCATCCTGGCGACCCAAAGATAGAGAATATCTCTGGCGGTCGATAAAACGGATGTCGGATAAAAGTAATCCAGTTCTTCGGTCTTATCAGGCCAGCCAAGCGTTGCAAACGGCCAAAGGGCCGAGCTAAACCAGGTATCTAAGACATCGCTTTCTTGACGAAGATTATCGCTACCGCATTTAGGACAGCTAGCTGGAGGATCGAACTCTACAATTATCTCCTCACATTTTTCACAGTACCAGGCCGGTATCTGATGTCCCCACCAGATCTGTCTTGAAATGCACCAGTCTCTGATATTTTCCATCCACTCGTAATAAAGGCGCTCCCATTTTGGGGGATGAAACCTGACCTTTTTATCCTTCACAACATCAATAGCGTCTTTTGCCAGTGGTTTCATATCGACAAACCACTGATCAGACAGGTAAGGCTCGATTACCGTTTGGCATCTATAGCAGTGACCGACCGCGTGCTCGTGCGCTTCGATTTTTTCGAGCAGACCTTCCTCTTCAAGGTGGGACACTATCTCTCTTCTTGCCTCTTTTCGATCCATCCCTACATATTTTCCGCCGTTCTCATTAATCGTTCCATCCTCGGAAAAAATATTTACTTCTTCAAGTCCGTGGCGCTTACCTATCTCGAAGTCGTTTGGATCATGAGCCGGCGTGACTTTTAGAGCACCGGTTCCAAAAGAGGGGTCAACGTGTTCATCGGCGATGATCGGAAGTGGCCTTTCTATCAGCGGCAGTATTGCTTTTTTCCCTATCAACTTCTTATATCTCTCATCATCTGGATTTACAGCTATTGCTGTATCGCCAAGCATCGTCTCCGGCCTAGTTGTCGCAATTATTAGATATCCGTCACCATCTTCTAGCGGATAGCGTATGTGCCAGAGATTTCCCTCGATGTCTTGATGCTCTACTTCTATATCAGAGAGAGCAGTATGACATCTGGGACACCAGTTGATGATCCGGTTGCCTCGATAAATAAGGCCATCGTGGTAAAGACGGACAAAGACTTCCTTTACGGCTTTTGAATAACCCTCATCCATGGTAAAGCGCTCCCGGCTCCAATCACAGGAACATCCAAGCCTTTTAAGTTGATTAATTATCGTGCTTCCATGTTCCTCTTTCCATTCCCAGACTTTTTCAATGAATTTTTCTCGCCCTAGATCATGTCTCGTAAGGCCCTCATCGGCTAATTGCTGTTCGACTTTGTTCTGAGTAGCTATCCCGGCATGATCGGTCCCCGGCAACCAAAGAGTCGGCCTACCATCCATCCGTTTCTGCCTTATCAATACATCTTGAATAGTATTATTTAGAGCATGTCCCATGTGAAGCGATCCGGTCACGTTGGGTGGAGGAATGACGATTGTAAATGGTTCTTTTTCCCGGTCTATGGGTGCGACAAAAAGACCTAGCTCTTCCCAGTATGCATACCACTTAGTTTCGATAGCATGAGGTTCATATGTCTTCGATATCTGGTCTTTACTTGGTGGCAGTTTTTGGGTCCTTTCTAACTCCGATTATAGGATTTTAGCATTAAAAGTGTGCATCCCAAAATCTCTTACAAGGATTCGACGACCTGCTCACTGGGGTAAAATCGATTAACCAAGATAAAGCCAATAGGCATAATTACGATGATCGAAAGAAACAACAATAACATCTGCAGTCCGATCGTATTATCACTTAAGATTACCGTACCAGCTACCATGTCGATTGCAACATGAGCGGAGACGCATCCCCAAATATTTTTAGACATCTTTATAAACATATAACCGAACAGAAAGGATATCGGAAAGGCAAAGGTGATCGAAATAAAGATGCTAAAAAGTGCTACCCCCGCCAGTAAGTTAATAAGATGTGAGAGAGAAAAAAGGATACCACTAAAAAAAGCGGCTTTCATCCAATTCATTTTCGAAAACGTAACGTAATGATTGAAGACATATCCACGAAAAAGACCCTCCTCAAACAAACCCGGCCCTACCAGTATTACCGGAAGCAGGTATGGCCAACCAGCCAATAATGATAGTGAACGACCGGTAATAAGAGGAATACCTATGTAGATAAGGACCATAGGAAGAGATATCAGGAGCCCAAAGAGGACCGGTTTTATAACCGGTCGGATGAAGCCAAGATTTCGCCAAGCCCATTTTAGGTCTTTGCCGTGCACTTGTCTCATAAATAAGACAAGCAGACCAAAGCGGAGTAAGGATACTACATAGAAGTCGATGATCGGAGGAAGAAGCGGATTTAAAACAATGCTAATGGCAAACCAAATAGATAATATGATGACCGGGATCAGAGTGGCTTCAAGGGTGGGATTACCGCCTAGATGGATCTTTTTATCAGGCGGCTCTTCGAAGGAGTCCTGCAACTTATGAGCCCTTGATAGCTGCCAGCAGGCTAGTAGCGCTCAGACCTTCATATATCTTTCTCTCAAAAGGAAGTGTATTTTGAAAATTCTTGATTATCTTTTCCTCTCTTTTAAATGTTTTAAGGTTTTGCTCGTTTAAACCTAAGAGAGCTTTATTACCGTTGTTATTATTCATCTCGCTGGCTACCTCGTCTTTTAACTCACAAACTTTATATAAGTCCCCGGTCAATAAAGCAAGCTCTTTTTTTAAAGCAACAAGTCCGAGGTAGCGATTGGATAATTTGATCTCATCTAACTTATCATCTTGCTTTTGGATATCCTTTTTCATGTTCTCTATTTTTTTACCCATATCTTTATCGGTGATCTTCCTGTCAGTCATATCTTTAGTAAGATGATCCAAGCGTTTTTGATTACTTTCAGACTGGATCCAGATATTCATTAATTTTTCATAGCTGCCTTGGTAAAGCCAACTATCGTAGATAATAAAAAAAGATAGAAAGACAGAGGCTATTATAAATGCGGAAAATAGATACAATATTATTCCGCCCATTTTGAAGGCGGACCTGGGTGTAGGCTTTGCCCTGTGTCTACCTTTCTTCAAATCTGATATGTCATCGGATGCATCTTGACCCTTAACCATCTCCACCGTCTTGTTTTGATCAGGGATTTATGTTTCTCTAAAAACAAAGAACCAGCCTTGCAGCTGGCTCTTCTAATTATTAGCGGTTAAGCAGACATCTTTCGCTCTGTGGGTTCAGATTCTTCATCAAGAAGCTGGCTATGAGCTTGAAAACCCCAAACGATGGGCATTATTATATTAACGATTGGTATCAACATAAGAAGTACCATGGCTTTAGACTGTCCGGTAGCGCCTTTAATAATAGTTCCATAAGCCCATAAATAAAAAACTACAATACCTACAACAATAATAAACGTTATGAATCCTGCAAAAGCAGCCATTTGTATATCTCCTCTCCCTTTAAAAGTCTTAAAAAGTATCTGGCGATTTATTATTTACCCATTTAATCTTTTTTTTCATAAAAAAAGCCGGCCCCTGGCCGACGTTTTTTATAGCCCATTTTCATTATTGACTAGTTTTATTAACTTTCTCCGATCATGATGCCATTTTTTTGGCCGCCGGTTCGGATTCTTCCTCTAGAAGGTCGCTGTGAGATTGTAGGCCAAAAACAATTAAAGTTATGAAAGAAACTACCGGAATAACCATAAGAACTCCGAACCACTTTGAATTTCCCGTTGCCGCTTTGATAAGCGTGCCCATAAGCCATATCCAAAAAACACCTAAACCAACTGCAAAAACAAATCCTATAAAAATTCCCAAAGCATTCATGTCTATCTCTCCTTTTCAAATCTTTTTTTAAGGACCTAATAATTCAATATCTACCCTTTTTAATTTTTTTCATAAAAAAACCGGCCCGCAGCCGGTGCCATAAACGCACCGGCTTTTTTTGCCCAAATATAGAAAAATGGGGTAAATAATCTTTAACTAAATAGGAGGTTCCTATGGTCGAAGCTTATATATTTATCAATACATCGCCAGGTACATTAGATAATGCCGCCAAACAGATATATTCGTTGGAAGGAGTTCATTCAGTAGAAGCGATAACCGGTCCATATGACGCGATTGTAAAAGCGGAAGCAAATAGCAATGATGAGCTCGGACAATTAGTCGTTTCCAGTATTCAAAAAGTAAATGGAGTCGAAAAGACTCTTACTTGCCTTGTCGTCGAGTTAATTAGTGAGATAGCTGCTTGAATAATTTTTTTGTTAAGAAAGCAAATAGAAATGGCTGCTAAGGGGCACCATGTTATGATAAAATAATTATATGGTTTTCTCCTTAAAACTACCGGCAGGCATAAATTTTGATGTAAATCCTGATATCGCTTATTCGATAATGATAGGCGCCATCATAACCATTATCTTAGTCTTGATAGCCGGACCCATCTTCCGATTCTATTATAAAAAAGATGAGACTGCTGGCGACGGTAGACCAGCCGCCGCAAAAGAAGGGGCTGAAGACAAGGGTCCTATCCTGAACTTTATTACCATAATAGCTTTTGTTGGCATCTTAGCAGCAATCGCAATCATGGCCATATTTAATCTTCAGCAAAGAAGCGAGGTAGAAAAGAAACTTGACGAGTTAAGGGCCGAACAGGGCCTTCCGGTACCTGGTGATGACCGCGGCGAACTCGTAGACCCTTCTTTAAACGTTCCATCTCCTGGATACTCTGCCGACAGGCTGCTTTTTCCCAAAAGTCTTAGCGAAAGGCCTAACCGTCCTCCCGCTCCCGGTCCGCCGCCGGCGATAAGTAAAGAGGCTATAATAACAGCTGGGCCCATCTTAAAAACTGATCCTTATCAAGTATTCTTAAGCCAGCTAAAACAACAATCGTCTTTTTCGGTAAGAAATGACGGAAATATGGATCTTGAGTTTACACTTGCCCCTAGCAATTCCAATATCTCGGTCTCTCCAAATTCCGGAGTCTTAAAGCCATCCGAGGAGCTACTCATCACTGTAAACGGGACGGCTTCGGGAATCATAAAAGTAAGCTCGAACCATTTACATGACGCTGTAGAAGTATACTTTGTAAATTAAGTCTACGTTCTTACAATTCTTTTTATTAGATCACTCCTGATGACTAATAATCCTCAGTCATTTTTGGGTAAATACCACAGAGGACTCAAAAATTTTTAAAACAAAAACAATTATTATGGCAGAAAATATCAAAGTATCCTTGATATCTTTATATAGTTTCGACTCATTTGCCGTTCGCGGACTTTTTTCTATACTCGAAAATGAAGGTATCGATACGAGCGCTATTTTTTTAAAAGATCTAATTACAAACGATATAAAAAAACCGACCGCCAAAGAGTTAGCTCTCTTAATCGAACTCCTTCAAAGAGAAAAACCTACCATCGTGGCAATGAGTGTCCGCTCGCCCTATCGACAGATCGCCATTGAACTGACGGAAATGATCAGATCTAAATTTGGAATCCCTATAATCTGGGGTGGAACCGATGTCATCTTATGTCCAGAAATCGGAATCAAGCATGCCGACGCTATCTGTTTAAGCGAGGGAGATAGAGCCCTAGTACCTCTAATAAGAGCTGTGTCTACAAAGATGGCTTCTCCCCTTGCCGGCTGTTGGATCAAAGATGGAGACAAGATAATAAAGGGTGAGAAAATTGATCTTGAGATGGATCTTGATGAACTACCGTTTCCCGTACGACTACATGAGAAAAAGTTTTTTATCGATGATGATGAATTCAAAACAGACCCAATGAGCTTTAATACTCGATATGACATCATGGCATCTAGGGGCTGTCCTTTCGTATGTTCTTATTGTTGCAGTTCATCGATTATGGATATTACCGGGAGTGGAAGAAGATCGATAAGAGTCCGCTCGGTAGATAAAGTCATCGAAGAGCTGGCGCTAGTAAAAAATGAGCTGCCCCATGTAAGAAGAGTATTCTTTGTCGATGAGATTTTCGGCATCAATAAAGAATGGGCAAGAGAATTTTCGAATAAATATCGAAGTCAGATCGGCCTTCCTTTTATGGCTGAACTCTATCCAACAACCATAAACAGCGAGAATGTCAGTCTTTTCTCCAATGCCGGAATGGAGAGTGCAAGCGTGGGTATTCAATCAGGTGACCAAGCGAT
>JAUVQW010000154.1 GCA_030597945.1 Actinomycetes bacterium | reverse complement strand
GTGAGCGAAGCGATATTTACAAGGAGACAATAGAAAAGTTGATAGCCGAAAAAAAGGCTTACTGGTGTTATTGTTTACCCCAAGAGCTGGAGGATAGGCGTCAGACGGCGATCTCGAAAGGTTTGGCCACCGGTTATGATGGGCGTTGCCGCGATCTTTCAAGTAAAGATGTCGAATATTTGCTAAACGAAGGACGAAAGCCGGTTGTTCGCTTCAAGAGTCCAAACGAGGGTGTTACCGTTTTTGAGGATCTCATTAGGGGCGAAGTTTCATTTAAAAATGACGAGCTAGATGATCTTGTGATAATGAGATCCGATGGTACGGCAACCTACAATCTTGTGGTTGCTATTGATGACGCGGCGCTTGGGATATCCCATATTATCAGGGGGGAAGACCATTTATCCAATACTCCAAAGCAGATCCAAATCTATAGAGCTCTCGGCGAAAACATACCTGTCTTTGCTCACCTCCCACTTATTCAGGGACCGGATAAGGCTCTTCTTTCCAAAAGACATGGGGCTACCAGTATAGAGTCTTTCAGGGAGAGAGGATTTCTTCCGGAAGCGATGATCAACTACCTTGCACTGCTCGGATGGTCTATGGATGATAAGACGACATTTTTTTCAAAAGCCGAATTAGAAAATGTTTTTGATATAAAAAGGGTGAGTAAATCGGCTGCTGTTTTTGATGAAGAGAAGCTTGTCTGGATGAATGCAAATTACATTCGCAAGCTACCTCTGGCAGAGCTGACTAAGGGGCTCATCTACTTTTGGAAGAAAGCTGGGATCGATAATATTGATGATTATGGAGATGAGATGATTTTAGAGATCGCTAAGTTGTGCCAGGAGAGAATGGATACCTTGGATCAAGTTGGTAAGCTTACCGATTTTTTCTTTCTCGACTCTATTGTTTACGATAATTCAGCGGTAGAAAAATCAAGGAAAGACACAGCTGTCATTTCATCATTCAGAGAAGTTATAAATAAGTTAGAAAATATATCCGAGTGGAAAACAGAGTCAATAGAAGAAGAACTTAGAAAAGTCTCCGATGAACTTGAAATAAAACCGCGCAAACTTTTTCAGCCGATCCGGGTCGCTATCTGCGGGAGGTCGATAAGCCCGCCCTTATTTGAATCTCTATGGTTGCTCGGGAAGGAAAAAAGTTTGAACCGTCTACGCGATTTTAGCAAGAATTATTTCTAGAGGCTGGAGCCCCTAAAATCAAAATCTCCATTTGTAAAAAGAGAGATGCAGGTACTAGCCACTTCATCATCGTACAAGCTACCCTTGTTGTCGGATATCTCTGCTAGCGCTTTATCAATACCCAAACCAGACCTGTATGGCCTTCTTGAGGACATAGCCTCAACTACATCGGCTACGGCTAATATCTTTGCCTCTATTAAGATCTCATCAGATGACAGTTTATTAGGGTAGCCGGAACCGTTTAATCTCTCATGGTGTTGGAGGACAGTTTTTGCTATCGGCCAGGGAAAATCGATATCTTTTAAGATGTCATGGCTGGCTTGAGCGTGAGATTCGATTATTTTAAATTCAAACTCGTTTAATTTTCCCGGTTTGCTGAGGATCTCA
Organism: Actinomycetes bacterium; assembly: GCA_030597945.1. Classification (GTDB taxonomy): domain Bacteria; phylum Actinomycetota; class Aquicultoria; order CAJVYJ01; family CAJVYJ01; genus JAUVQW01. The sequence continues at coordinate 1,496 of JAUVQW010000154.1, read as the reverse complement.
GCCGGTACATAGATCTTTCCGATGTCATGAAGCGTACTGGCTACCCTTATCCCCTTTACGGATTCTTTTGCTAGACCCAGCTGTGTGGCTATGGCGCTAGCAAGTTTAGCTACGCGTTGTTGATGGCTGGCCGTGTAAGGATCTCTCAGCCCGGCAGTCGATGATAGGGCGGCTACTGTATCTTCTAAAGTCTTCTGTAATTTATTCCAGCTTTCCCTTATCTTTTTTTCGGCGGACACTCTGTCTGTAATATCTCTAGATATGCGGATGATACTTACAACGTTTCCAAAATTATCTTTTTGCGGTGTCAGGACACTCTCAAACCATTTGACCCCATCTATAGTCTCGCTCTCATATTGAAATTTCTGAATCTGGCCATCTTTTGCGTTTGCCAGTGTTTCTGACAAAAGATCATGGTATTTGGGTTCCGCAAGTTCTTGGCAGTGTTTTCCGATGACTTCATCGACAGCTTTCATGCCATGCGAGGTAAGGCCCGCCGGGCTCATATATTTGAATGTACCATCAAGGTCTAGTTTGCAGATACATTCTGATGTCGATTCGACTAGCGTCCGGTATTGTTGTTCACTTACCCAAAGCGCTTCTTCCGTTTTTTTTCTGGCCGTAATATCTCTTGAGACACCCATTACCGCCGTTATGTTTTCATCGTCCTCTTTTAAAGGAAGAAGGCGGGTATTTAACCAAACCTCTCTTCCCGGGAATGGAAAACTATTTTCAATTGAAATCGATCGGCCCTCTTGAAAGACTTGTTCAATATTTGTGATCATGTGGACAGCTGCCTGTTCAGGAAAAATTTTGGTTATCTCCTTACCGACTAGACTCTCAGGGCTAACATTGAATTTTTTTGCAGCACATGGATTTACATATCTAATCCTCATGTCTTTTGTGATAATAAAAATGTCGTCTTCAGCTGATTCAGCCAAGATCCGATACCTGTTCTCGCTCTCTTTGATCTTATCTTCTGCTATTTTTCTTTCGCTAATATCTCTTATTATTCCGGTAAAATAGAGGTCTTTTCCTGTTTCGAAGAAGGCCAGCGATAGCTCGATCGGAAATTCGGTGCCATCTTTTTTTAATCCATCAAGTTCAATGGTCGAGCCCACGACAAAAGGTTCTCTCGTATCAATAAACCTCTCGACACCTTTGGTATGCGCTTCGTGGTAGCGCTTAGGCATCAAGATCTTTATATCGAGTCCCAGTATCTCATCTGAGCAGTAACCGAATAGATGTTCCGCCGCCGGGTTTATCGAGGCGATAGAACCATCGCTTTTCATCATAAAAATTGCATCGGTAGCTGTATCGACAATTGATCTGAATCTCTTTTCGTTTTTTTGAAGTTCTTTTTCAATGCTTATATTTCTTACTGTGGATACTCGTACGTCTATTCCGTCAAGAGTCTGCTCTTTTCCGTTTATTTCGATCTCAAAAGTAGTGCCGTCTTTTTTCAGTCCGATCGCTTCGTAATTATCTTCACTCTT
>JAUVQW010000120.1 GCA_030597945.1 Actinomycetes bacterium | reverse complement strand
TAGGCACGCCGCCGTCCATTAAACATAAGGTGCTACCGCAGACGCTGGCCTGAGAGGTGGAACCGTTGGATTCGAGTATTTCAGAAACTATTCTTATGGCATAGGGAAACTCTTCCTCGCTGGGTATGACCGGAAGAAGAGCTCTTTCGGCCAGATGGCCGTGGCCTACTTCCCGACGTTTTGGTCCCATCATCCTTCCCGTCTCTCCTACGGAAAATGGCGGGAAATTATAATGGTGCATATATCGTTTAGATTCTTCTATGCCAAGAGTATCTATGATCTGTGCCTCTCGCATAGTACCCAGTGTCAATACTGAAAGCGCCTGTGTCTGGCCTCTGGTAAACAGCCCGGTGCCGTGAGTTTGGGTAAGATAATTCACTTCGGCGGTGACTTTTCTTATTTCTGACGTTCCTCTCCCATCGATCCTCATCTTCTCTTTAGAGATCATCTTTCGCACTTGCTCTTTTTCGATAGCTCGAAGTATATCTTTAATCGTTTTTATCTCATCCTCGAACTCTTCGCTTAACTCCTCGACTACTTCCACTTTGACTTTACGAATAGCTTCCTCTCGGCCACTTTTATCAGCGTTTCTTGAAGCTTGATCGAGTCTCTCGGTCGCTATTTCTCTTACTCTTTTATCGATCTCCGGATTTACCTCTTTTACCGTAAAACTCATCTTCTCTTTAGCGATACCAGAAACAAAGTCTTTTTGGATCTGAACTGTCTCTTTGATCACTTCATGGGCAAGCTCCAAAGCTTCTACTACCTTACTCTCAGGTATCTGGTTAGCCCCCGCTTCGACCATTAGGATCGCTTCTTCGCTTCCGGCAACTACCAGGTCCAGCTTACTATCCTCGAGCTCTTGGTACGTCGGGTTTATCAACCATTCATCGTCCCGTAGCCCGATCCTCACTCCGGCTATCGGGCCATCAAAAGGGATTGAGGACAGAGTCAACGCAAGCGATGCTCCGTTCAGCGCCAGGATGTCGGCCGGATTTACTTGATCGACCGATAATGTGGTTGTTACGACCTGTATGTCGTGGCTAAATCCTTTTGGGAAACTTGGCCTAAGAGGCCTATCTATCAGTCTGGCCGTCAGGACGGCGTTATCGCTCGGCCTCCCTTCCCTTCGGAAAAAACCGCCAGGTATCTTGCCGGCGGCGTACATCTTTTCATCTACATCGATGGTCAGTGGTAGAAAATCTACTCCCTCTCGCGGTTCTTTGGAAGCGATCGCCGTAATCAGCACAAACGATCCCCCCACCTTTACAGTTACCGAGCCATCGGCCTGATTTGCTAATTTTCCGGTCTCTAACGTAAATTCTTTTCCTCTTACCTCATAACTCTTTTTATGAATATCCAACTATTTCCTCCAAACTCAATAGAAGAGCCCTATGCTCCTCTATCCCCTTATACCAAGTTCTTTTATGATCTTTCGATACCGATCGATATCTGAGTTTTTTAAATAATTTAATAACCTTCTTCGCTGACCGACCATTTTTAATAGGCCGCGCCTCGAATGATGGTCTTTCTTGTGTATTTTAAGGTGTTCGGTAAGTTCCGCGATCCTTTTGGTCAGGATCGATATCTGGACTTCCGGTGATCCGGTATCCGAATCGTGCAGCTTATACTTACTTATGATCTCGGCTTTTTCGTCCTTTGCCAAAGCCATGGCTCACCTCCTATATTTTTGCACCGACCGCCAAGAGCGACGTTGGTGAATCGTCTGTCTTAGCAAGTGGTAATTAAGATAATTTTTTACGTACAAGCGAGTATTCTATCGTTTATCCATGCAACTTGCAATGAAAAATCTTACCTTTACCCAAATATCTACTGATCATTATTCTATTTATGATTATCTACCCATATTTACCAGTAAACCAAAACCTGCGAACATTGATCAGATAATATCCACTTTAATGAGATTGGTGGTGCCTGGGACATTAACAAGCGTACCGGCCGTTATTATTACAGTGTCCCCTTCCTCCACCAACCCTTCTTCTTTTGAGACTTTTTTAGCTATCTCTAACATCTCATCGATACTATTTGGTTCATCTATGTAAATGGGATAGACGCCCCAGGAGAGCATAAGCCGTCTTACGCTACCCAAATGGGGGCTGACGGCAATTATTGGGGGTTTAGGTCTAAACCTGGATACCTGTTTGGAAGTCTGGCCTGTCTGCGTCGGGGTGATTATCGCTTTAGCCTTAAGAGACAAGCTAAGTTGGCAAGTGGCGTAACTTATAGCTTCACTAGTTCCAACCGGCCAATCTGCCCTGTCCTTTAATAGTGAGTCCCAGTCAAGCATCGACTCCGCCTGCTCCCCTATCCGCTTCATCATCTCCACGCTCTCGGCGGGGTAGTTTCCAATAGCGGTCTCGCCCGATAACATCACGGCATCGGCGCCGTCGATTATAGCGTTGGCGACATCGCTCGCCTCAGCCCTTGTCGGCCTCGGGCTATCGATCATCGACTCCAACATCTGGGTGGCCACGATAACTGGCCTTCCCGCCTTCTCCGCCTTAGTTATTATGTCTTTTTGAACAACGGGAACGGCCTCAGTCCTTATTTCGACTCCAAGATCGCCCCTTGCTAACATTAGCGCATCTGAGCTCTCGATGATCCCGTCGATGTTATCTATGGCTTCATGCTTTTCGATCTTGGAAATAATTGGGATATCTTTGCCGGCCATTTTTATCCGGTCTCTTAGATCGCTCACATCTCTACCGGTCCTGACAAAACTCATAGCGATCCAATCTATCTCTTGACCAACTATGAACTCCAGATCTTCGATATCCTTTTCCGTTATAGACGGGATATCGATTGTTTTTCCGGGAATGCTCACCCCCTGGTTTGATCGAAGTGTGCCGCCAAAATCGACGCGGCAATCCACCTCAATACCATCAACTTGCACTACGCTGAGCTGAAGCATGCCGTCGGCCATTAAAATAACATCATCTTTATCAAGCGCTTTTAGAAATTCTCTGCTGTTTACGGAGATCTTATTGGAATCACCCTCAATGTCATCGCCGGTTAGCCGAATTGCCGCTCCGGATACCAATTGAGTCTCGTTACCTGCGATTATGCCTATTCGTATTTTGGGTCCGGAAAGATCGGCCAGGATGGCTAGGGGCCTTCCGCTTTTCTTGGCGACTTTTCTGATAACGGATATATAGCGCATGTGATCGTCATGATCGCCATGTGAGAAATTGACCCTGGCGACATCCATCCCCGACTCCACCATCTTCCCAAGGACACTCTCATCTATGCTAGCCGGTCCAATCGTGCAAATTATTTTAGTGCGCAATATTTATCACAACCCAGATAGAGTTTAAGAAATACTATAAAAAGCATTACCGCCGGGATACGATGAAGCGTCACCCAGTGACTCTTCGATCCTTAGTAGCTGATTATATTTACTTACCCTATCTGATCGAGATGGAGCACCCGCTTTGATCTGCCCGGAGTTTACAGCCACCGCCAGATCGGCTATGGTCGTGTCTTCGCTTTCACCGGAGCGATGCGAGATAATAGCCGTATACTTAGCCCTCTTTGCCGTCTCTATGCAATCCAGCGTTTCGCTTATGGTCCCTATCTGGTTTACCTTTATCAATATCGAGTTCGCGACTCCCCTTTTAATCCCCTTATTTAATATGTCGACGTTAGTGACAAACAGATCATCACCTACAAGTTGGACCTTTGACGACAAGGTCTCAGTCAGCAGTTTCCAGCCGTCCCAATCATCTTCAGCCATACCATCCTCGATAGAGATGATCGGATATTTATCGACTAAGTTCTTATAATAATCAACCATTTCAGCAGCTGAAAGTCTTCTATTCTCACTGGCTAAATTGTAATGGCCATTATCGTAAAATTCGGTCGCTGCCGGATCGAGAGCTATCTGGACATCCTTTCCAGGCTCGTAGCCGGCCTCTTGGATAGCCTCGATAATGGAGGTGATGGCTTCCTCGTTCGATTTCAGATCGGGGGCAAATCCACCCTCATCTCCAACTGCTGTGCTAAGTCCCCTTGAGCCCAGGACTTTCTTTAGCGAATGAAATATCTCCGCACCCATCTGCAAGGCTTGTGAAAAAGACCCGGCCCCC
>JAUVQW010000074.1 GCA_030597945.1 Actinomycetes bacterium | reverse complement strand
GCGAAAATACACGTTATCAGCCCTTTGGTTACAAAGACGATTAGCGAGCTGGCAAAATTGGGTAAGATCAATCATGAGGCAAGGGACTTTCGTGAAGGCGATGTAAGAAAATCGTTCGCGTTAGTCTTTGCGGCCACCGATGACCGGCACATAAACCAGCTCGTATATGGAGACGCGAAAAAGATAAGGGTGCCAATAAATGTGGCAGACGATCCGGCTCTCTGTGATTTTTTTATCCCATCAGTGGTAAGGCGTGGGGATTTAAAGATCGCTATATCAACCGAGGGAAAAAGTCCCGCGCTTGCCAAACATATTAGAAAACGTCTTCAAGATCAGTTCGGACCGGAGTATGAGCGCTGGGTAGAGATCGTCGGACAGTTTCGTGAACGGATAAGGGTCACTATAAAAGATGAGGACAAAAGAAGGTCTGCTTACGAGAAATTGCTCGACTCGGACGTCATTGAAGACATAAAGGCAGAGAAGGTAATAGAAATAGACGATCTCGTTGCCAGATTTGCAAGGTAGCGATTTGCATTAGAGCAGTTATTTTGGTATTATTTATCAAGTTCAGGCAAGGCAGATGGTGCGATATATATTCAAATTACACCTGCAGTTTGCCAGCCCGAAATCTTGGTCAAACGGGGTGTTTTTTAAAACTTAAGCTTTAAGGCTAAAGTTTGCCTCAAATATTTTGGAAGCAGGCTCCAAGAGAGGTCAACTAAACGGATGCAGATCATTGTATCAGGACTAAGTCACAAGACGGCGCCAGTCGAGGTAAGAGAGGCGCTTGCTTTCCCCTCCCACGAACTGGGCGGGCACTTAAATCAACTCCTATCCAAAAAACACATCAGTGAAAGCGTGATCCTCTCTACCTGTAATAGAACAGAGATCTATGCTGTAGCCAGCGATATTGATGGTGGGAAAAAAGATCTGACCGACTTTTTAAAAGATCGCTGCAAGGTCGATTGTGACCTTAGCGAACACCTATATTTTCATGATTCCGTTAGCGCAATACACCACTTGTTCAGGGTAACATCAAGCCTTGATTCGATGATCATCGGAGAAGGGCAAATACTTGGCCAGGTAAAAGAGGCTTACTCTCATGCGTTCGAAAATGACGCCACTAATGCGGTACTAAACAAGCTATTTAGAAAATCCTTCGCCGTCGGAAAAAGGGTTCGCACCGATACGGATATCGGTGAGAACGCGGTCTCCATAAGTTACTCCGCGGTCCAACTGGCAAAGAAAGTCTTCGAGGATCTATCAGGCAAGACGGTTATGATCATCGGAGCCGGTAAGATGAGCGAGCTTACTACCAAACATCTCCAGTCAAATGGTGTCGAAAACGTTCTAATCGCTAACAGGAGTTTTAACCGCGCGGTAGAGTTGGCTAAGAAGATCCACGGTACCCCCATCCAATACGATCGCATGTTAGATGAGATGGTAAGAGCCGATATCGTAATAACAAGTACCGGTTCTCCGGATTTCATATTAAACAAGAAGGACATGAAGCAAGTCCTTAGCAAGAGAAGGCGCCAACCGATATTCTTAATCGATATAGCCGTCCCAAGGGATATCGATCCTAAAGTAAACGATATCGGAAGCGCCTACCTTTATAATATCGACGACCTTAAATCGGTTGTGGACTCTAACCTAGCGGAGAGGACAAGAGAGGCAAAGGAAGCAGTGAAGATCATCTCTTTCGAAGTGACCGAATTTCTGTCCTGGCTCAGTACGCTGGAAGTAGTCCCGACAATCGCCGAACTCCGCCAGATCGCCGAACGAATTAGACGAACGGAAATAGAAAAAGCGCAAAACAAGCTGGGTGACTTAAGCGAAGCCGAGCTAAACGCCGTCAACGCCCTGACTAACGGCATCATCAACAAACTTCTTCACAAACCCATGATCAAAGCAAAAGAATCCACAAAATCCAAAAACGGATATATCTATGTAGAGTCTCTAAGGCATCTTTTTGGACTTGACGACGAGGTCGAAGAAGAACTTACCGAAGAAGCCACTTCAAAGATCAAAGTAAAAAAACATAAACACGTCGGCGCCAGTTAAAAGAACGTCAGATTAGAAAGGCGAACGTGGATAAGACCCGTCTTTATTGTCAATGATAATTTACTAATTTCTAGGAGAATCAGTTTTGACAAAATCAAAAATAGTGATCGGCACGCGCGGAAGCAAACTGGCGTTGTGGCAATCCAACCATATTAAAGAAATTCTGGAAGATAAGTTCGATATTGAAGTCGAACTAAAAAGAATAAAGACTCAGGGCGATAAAATACTCGACGTACCGCTGGCAAAAGTAGGCGGAAAAGGCCTTTTTGTAAAAGAACTGGAAGTGGCCCTGACAAACAAAGATACTGATATAGCCGTGCATAGCATGAAGGATGTGCCAACGGACCTTCCAAGCGGACTGCATATAGCAGCGATGACCAAGAGAGTCGACCCTAGGGACGTCCTAATCTCAAAGACTAAAGCGACTCTTATGGAGCTGCCACAAAATACCAGAATCGGGACATCAAGCCTTAGGAGGCAGTCACAGATTAGAAATGTGAGGCCTGATTTTCAGATAGTCGACGTCAGAGGCAATCTTGAGACAAGGCTTCGAAAGATGGACGAAGATCAATTCGACGCCATTATCCTTGCGGCCGCCGGAGTAGACAGAATGGGCTACACCGAAAACATTACCGAACGCTTATCACCGGGCATCAGTCTTTCGGCCGTAGGCCAAGGCGCTATCGGCATAGAGGCGAGGATCGAAGATAAAGAGATAAACGATATGTTGGCCGCCTTAAACCACCAGGAAACATTCAACGCCGTATCAGCCGAACGAACGATGATGCGCCGGTTGGAAGGTGGATGCCAAGTACCGATAGGAGCTCTGGGCGTGACCAATAACGGAACACTTGGGCTTAGCGGGATCGTCGCTTCTTTAGATGGAAAGACGTTGCTTCGAGATAAGATCGAGGGGCCTTCGTCGGTACCGCGGGCACTTGGACTAAAACTTGCCGAACGTCTCTTGGATATGGGTGCCGGCGATATTTTAAAAGAAGTTAGAGCCCAAGTAGAGGATCAGTAAAGCCAATAATTAAATTTAACTATGGAAAATACTAGATCAGAGGGAAAAGTCTATCTTGTCGGAGCCGGTCCGGGTGATCCCGGCCTTGTTACCGTGAAAGGTCTGGACATCATCAAGCGTGCCGATGTAATAGTCCATGACTATCTAGCCAATCCCAGGCTACTTCATGAAGTCCGTGACGATTGCGAGATCATCTTCGTCGGAAAAAAGCACGACAAACATCACATGGAACAATCTGAAATAAATAAGATACTAGTGCAGCTCGCAAGAGAACGCGAGATCGTGGTCAGGCTTAAAGGCGGTGACCCTTTCGTCTTCGGAAGAGGCGGCGAGGAAGCGGACGCCTTGGTAGATGCCGGCATATCTTATGAGGTCATCCCGGGGGTAACATCGGCGGTAGCCGTCCCGACTTATGCTGGTATCCCCCTTACCCACAGAGATTTCGCAAGCGATGTAACATTCGTAACCGGACACGAGCGAAGTGATGGAGCAAAAGCACCGATCGATTGGCGGGGGCTTGCCAGAGGAAACGGTACGCTTGTTTTTTTGATGGGGATAAAAAATATCGAAAAGATATCGACAAATCTGATTGAAAACGGACGCAATTCTTGCACACCGGCAGCGGTTATCAGGTGGGGAACGATGGCAGAACAAAAAGTCATCTCCGGAACGCTTGCAAGTATCGCAACGAAAGTAAGAGAGGCCGAGCTTAAGCCCCCTGCGATCATAGTCGTTGGTGAGGTCGTCAGGTTAAGGGATACTCTCTCTTGGTTCGATAAAAAACCGCTTTTCGGCCAGAAAATATTGATCACCAGGCCAAAAGACCAGTCCACAGAGTTGATAAGCCTTCTTGAAAACCAAGGCGCCGAAGCACTTGAGTTCCCCACTATTCAAACAATACCCGCAAGCGATTACTCTGGCCTAGATATTGCCATCGACGAGATAGACGGTTACGATTGGCTGATCTTCACCAGTGCAAATGGTGTAAGTTACTTCATAGAACGCTTGCTGGCTAAAGATAAAGATATTAGAACTCTTAAGAACATTAAGATCGCTACCGTTGGACCGGCAACCGCCAAAAGGCTAAGAGATCTCAAGATAAAAGTCGATCTCGTTCCTGACGATTTTTTGGCAGAAGGACTTATCAAGAGTTTTTCAGATATGGGTGTCGATGGTATAAAGATGCTTCTTCCAAGGGCTTTAAAAGCAAGAGAGCTTTTGCCCGATGAACTTAAGAAGCTTGGCGCTGACCTCGAAGTGGCTACCGCTTATGAGACGATAACCGCTAAGACGATCTCCGCCCCTGTTAAGAAACAACTTACCGAAGGCCGGATAGACTGGATAACCTTCACCAGCGCTTCAACGGTAAAGAACTTTATCAAGATCATGGACGATGTTGATATAGCTGAACTTTCAAAAAAGGTCAAAGTCGCGGCAATAGGCCCTGTCACTGAAAAAACGGCTAAAAAATACGGGTTCGCTGTCGAAGTGACTGCGAGCAGATCGACAAATAGCGGTCTTGCAGCTGCCATAGCGGATGCGGTAAAAAATGAAGTGGCCCGCGCTTGAAAGTGTCGGCTGGTTGTATTAATCTTTAAAAAATAAAGGGAGGATGAATTGTTAGGCCAAACATCGATATTAACGGAGATCATAAGGTGGTTTCAGATCATTGGATCTATCATCTATCCATTCGGAGTAGTTATCATTCTTCTCCTTGCTTGGCTCGATTTTCGCCGCTGGGTAGATAATCAGATCGCCCGCGACCGAAGGGCCAGCAAGGTCGACGAAGAACTACAGCGAGAAGTAAGAGAATTTAGCGAATAATCGCATAGAAAGGTAAAAGCTATGTTTTATCCGGTTCACCGGCCAAGACGATTGCGACAGAACGAAAAGATAAGAGACCTAGTCAGGGAAACAGAGGTCTCGATAAAAGATCTAATATATCCGATGTTCGCCATCTGGGGCACCAAGGTAAAAAATGAAGTTGCGTCAATGCCGGGCATCTATCAGCTCTCAGTCGAAAACATCGTAGAGGAAGCAAAGGAAGTTGCATCCCTTGGTATTTCATCCATCATCTTATTTGGACTTCCAAAGGATAAAGATGAGGCTGCCAGCGGCGCATATGCGGTAGATGGAATAGTGCAACGGGCGATCGAAGCGGTAAAAGAAAAGGTTCCGGAGCTTATTGTGATCACCGACGTATGTCTTTGTGAATATATGAGCCATGGACACTGCGGAGTAATAAGAGACGGTGAAGTCTTAAACGATATTTCCATAGAACTTTTAGCTAGAACCGCTCTCTCCCATGCCGAGGCCGGCGCCGATATAGTAGCTCCTTCGGATATGATGGACGGGCGGGTAGCAGCCATCAGAGCAACTCTTGATGAAAACAGTTATAACAATGTACCGATCATGTCATATGCCGCAAAATACGCTTCAAGTTTCTACGGGCCCTTTCGAGAGGCGGCCGACTCTACCCCAAGTTTTGGCGACCGGCGAAGTTACCAGATGGACCCCGGCAACGTTACCGAAGCTCTAAGAGAGATCCATATGGATATAGAGGAAGGCGCCGATATCATTATGGTAAAACCGGCTCTATCCTATCTTGATGTGATAAAAGCGGCCTACGATGAAATAGACTATCCGATCGCCGCCTATAGTGTCAGCGGAGAGTATTCCATGGTAAAAGCAGCCGCAGAAAAAGGCTGGATAGATGAACGCGGCGTGGCGATGGAGATACTTACAAGCATCAAGAGAGCCGGAGCCGATATCATCCTTACCTATCACGCGAAGGATGCCGCTAAGTGGCTAAACGAATAACCGACTGATAAGTCTTTTGCGAATTTTAAAATTGTAAAAAAAGTTCAAATCATCAATATTTGAGAGGAGAGATCATGCCCGTAGTAGAAATAAAATTATGGAAAGGCAG
>JAUVQW010000110.1 GCA_030597945.1 Actinomycetes bacterium | reverse complement strand
AGTTACCGAGAAGCTATCTCAAGGTGGTATAAGAAGAAGTTCGATCTATCATTCGACGCCGACACCGAAGTGCTTGCCTTGATAGGTTCGAAAGAGGGCATTGCTCACATTTCTGTAGCATATGTAGATCCGGGTGATGTAGTGCTTGTGCCCGACCCGGGATATCCCGTATATAATTCAGGAACGATATTAGCTGGGGGAACACCTCATTTCATGCCGCTCACAGAAGATAACGGTTATACCCCGGATCTTGACGCAATACCTGAAGAAGTAGCTAAAGCCGCGAAGTTGATGTTCATCAATTATCCCAATAACCCGACGGCGGCGGTAATAGAAGATGATTTCTTTCAAAGAGTTGTTGATTTCGCAAAGACTTATGAGATAGTTGTCTGTCATGACTTTCCTTATTCCGAGATCACTTTCGGAGGATATGAGGCGCCTAGCTTTCTATCTACACCTGGAGCAAGATCTGTCGGTGTAGAGTTTCACTCTCTTAGCAAGACATATAATATGACTGGATGGCGGTGTGGTTGGGTAGTTGGCAACGAAGCTGTTATAGAAGCGCTAGGTCGCGTCAAAAGCAATATAGATTCAGGAATCTTTAACGCTATCCAGTACGCCGGGATAGAGGCTCTTGAAGGTTCTCAAGATATTATAGATAAAATGAGGTCGATCTATAAGAAGCGCCAAGATAGTGTTATTAATTCTCTTCGTGAAATTGGAATAGATGTACAACCCCCAAAAGGGACTATCTATGTATGGTTTCCTGTTCCCGAAGGCCATTCATCAGCGAGCTTTGCGACTCTCATCCTTGAAGAGGCGGGAGTCGTCATCTCACCCGGTAGTGCTTATGGGCCAAGCGGGGAAGGATTTGTAAGAATTGCTTTGTCGGTGCCGGATGAAAGAATCGAAGAGGCAATGAAAAGAATTAAAGATGTCATTTAAGCAAGCAGTACGTATTAACCCTTGATTGATAATGGATGAAGAAGCCATATTGGTAGGGGTCCAATTAGATGGCCAAAATCGAAAACAGATAGAACGCTCGCTTGATGAACTTGGTCAGCTTGCAAAAACCGCTGGTGCTGAAGTAACAGGAAAGGTCGTTCAAAAAAAAGATAGGCCAAACGTAAGAACATTTATCGGTCCCGGAAAGGTTAGCGAAGTTAAAGCCGCGCTTAAAGACAAAACCAAGGGGATGGCGATATTTGACGATGAACTAAGCCCCTCTCAGCAATTGAACCTTGAATTGGCCATCAATAAGAAGATCGTTGATAGGACGGGTTTGATTTTAGATATCTTCTCGCAACACGCTCATTCTGCTGAAGGAAAGATACAAGTCGAATTAGCTCAGCTCAATTATTATATGCCGAGACTAAGAGGGCTGGGTATTGAGATGTCGAGGCTTGGTGGAGGGATAGGTACCCGTGGTCCAGGAGAGACACAATTAGAAACTGATAGAAGAAGACTCTTTAGAAGGATCAAGCAGCTTGAGAAAGAGTTAGACAAACTTTTTACCGTTCGCGACACTCAAAGAAAAAGAAGAGAAAAAGCAGATATATTTACTGTATCGCTAGTAGGGTATACAAATGTGGGAAAGTCTTCTCTAATTAATGAGCTAACCGGTTCGAGTGCTCTTGTTGAAGATAAATTATTCGCAACACTTGATTCGACCTCTAGAAAGGTTTCGCTTCCAAGCGGCAAAAGCGCTGTCATCTCCGATACAGTAGGATTTATCGATAAATTGCCTCACGAATTAGTCGCTGCCTTTAAATCAACCATGGACGAAATAAGGTACTCCGATTTGATTCTGCATGTAATCGATGCATCAGACCTTGATAGAAAAAGACATATAGATATCGTGAGCAAAATATTAAATGAGATCGATGTTGAGACCGTTCCGATCATAGAGGTATTTAATAAAGTGGATCTGGTCGACGAGTTTGAAAAAGAACAGCTAGACAGGAGAGAGGATTCCGTCATCGTCTCAGCTGCAAAGGGGACTCATATAGCTGATGTTCTAAAGATGATCGATAATGCAATGTCTCATGCGTACAAGTTGGTAAAACTGGCTATCCCTTATGAGGGTGGGTCGCTTAGAATGCAAGTCTTTGAAAAAGGAAACGTGATATCGGAATATCATGATGAAGAAAAAAGCATCATCGAAGTCGAATTAAAGGATGAAGATTTAAAACGGCTATCGAAGTTTCAAATAGAATAAATATTAAACTCTCAGACGCAAAAGACCTGTCGCTTTTCCAATTATGCTGACATTGTCAGGATAGATCGGATCCATAGAGCTATTTTCAGGCTGGAGCTTGACCATGTTTCCTTCTTTATAGAAACGTTTTAGCGTCGCTTCATCGTCGATAAGAGCGGCAACGATATCTCCATTCTCAGCTACGACTTGCTTTTTGATGACTACAACATCTCCATCAAGTATCCCGGCCTCTATCATGCTGTCTCCTTTGACCTTGAGGAGAAATGAACCGTTGGCGATTTCTTTTGGAACGCTTAGATAATCTTCAATATTTTCTTCCGCAAGTATCGGTTGGCCGGCGGCAATATGACCTATTAGAGGTAGAGTGACAGATGAACCGCCATCATTTACATCATGATTCTTATCATTTATTATCTCTAAGGCCCGCGGCTTGGTAGGGTCCCTCCTTATTAGGCCTTTTCTCTCAAGGGCGGTAAGGTGCGAATGTACGGTAGAGCTGGATGAAAGACCTACGGCGGTGCCAATCTCTCTTACTGAAGGAGGGTAACCGACCTGCCTCTTTTTCTCAATAATAAAATCAAATATCTGTCTTTGACGATCTGTAAGTTCATCGAGATTCATTTGTCCTCCTAGACAAAAGTTCTGATCAAAAAAAAGATATCATAAGATAAACCCTAATGCAAACAAATGTTCGTTTGCTTGGTATATACGATATGGGCTTGAATGAGGATATTGCAGGTGATAATATAATGTTCATTCGATAACTTACTAAATCCATATAATTAATGACAGATAAAATAAAAATCGCTCCATCGATATTATCAGCCGACTTTTCTCGTTTGAGCGAAGAGATTCGATCAATCGAGAAGGGCAATGCGGACATGGTCCATATTGATATTATGGATGGTCACTTTGTGCCCAATCTTACCATCGGTCCGCTTGTAGTAGATTCTATAAACAAGGTCACAGATCTTGTTTTAGATGTACATCTGATGATCGAGGATCCGGAAAAGTATATAGAGGCATTTATTAAAGCAGGCGCCGATATGATATCTGTACATCTGGAAGCGACAGATCACTTGCATCGACTGATACAGATGATAAAAAAGAACAATATTTTAGCAGGCGTCGCCTTAAATCCATCAACACCAATCGCGATGCTTGAAGAGGTAATGGATGATCTCGATTTTATTGTGATCATGTCTGTCAACCCAGGATTCGGAGGACAAAAATATATACCCCAATCCACACAAAAAGTCCGAAAATTAAAAAAAATGATAAACGATTTAAAGCTGGACATCGATATTCAGGTTGATGGCGGCGTTAATGACGTTAATGCTAAAGAATTGATTGCCGGGGGTGCGGACATCCTCGTGGCCGGCTCATTTGTTTTTGGAGCCGATGATAGATCCGGCGCCATCAAGTTGATCACTGGAGAATGATTAATAAAAAATCAATCAACGCAAATCGCAAATGTTTCGATTTAGCGCTTGGTGGTATAAGAGTAATAGGTGCCAATGGACAATAGAGAGTTAATGAGTAGAGCAATCGACCTAGCTGAGAAGGGCAGAGGCGCGACGAGTCCAAATCCTATGGTAGGTGCAATTGTAGTGAAAGACGATGAGATAGTAGGCGAGGGGTTTCATGAAAGCTATGGTGGCCCCCATGCCGAAGTAATAGCAATCGAAAACGCTATGGATCGGGTAGAAGGTTCAAAATTGATCGTTACCTTAGAGCCATGCTGCACTCAAGGGAAGACATCGGCGTGCACAGATCTTATTAAAGATTCTGGGATAAAAGATGTAGTTATCGGCTCGTTGGATCCAAATCCCAAAATTAATGGTAATGGTATTGAGTCACTGCGATCATCGGGGGTCACAGTCACGGTTGAAGATGGTTTTGCTGCAAAAATCGCCAGACAAAATGAAATATTTTTCAAATTTATAACCTCAAACAGGCCTTTTGTCATATCTAAACTCGCTATTACATTAGATGGCTCAATTGCGGCTACCAGTGGAAGCTTAACACGCCTCTCATCATCAGATGCCGATGTCTTTGTTCATAATCTTCGAAATGAACTTGACACGATAATGATAGGAATCGACACGCTGATTGT
>JAUVQW010000136.1 GCA_030597945.1 Actinomycetes bacterium | reverse complement strand
TCCCGATCTATTACCTGCTGATGTCAAAGTGAGCCATTCATCCATTCTTATTATAGGGAATATTATTAGATGACATCGGTAATAATTTGACAGCTTTCTACCTTGGTAATAAACTATGTATCCGCATGCCACTGGTGAAGATCTAGCCAGAGAGGAGAAGAAAATTGCGTCAAAATGTTATTTTAGCTTGCGAAGAGTGTAAAAGAAGAAACTATACGACCAAGAAGAATAAGCGAAACGATCCTGATCGGATCGAAATGATGAAGTATTGCAAATGGTGTGGTTCCCATACTCTTCATAAGGAAACCCGGTAGTTAAATAGTTTTTGGTAGTGATGTCTTTTTCTAAGCTTTTAAGCTGGAAAAGGATAATAAAGGTCTTATGTTAAGGTATTGTAGAGGGAAGCAAGGTAAAAGCAATAGGCCTGTAGCTCTAACTGGCAGAGCACCGGTCTCCAAAACCGGGTGTTGGGGGTTCGAATCCCTCCAGGCCTGCGAGACTTTTTTAATGGGACGCTAGTGAAAGAATCAGATGTAAAAAAGATCTAAAATCGATGATATTTTTTTCGATTGTGATCACAATAAAACAAAGACGTTGAATAATTATCGGTAATCAGTAAAAATGTATAGTTTGAAGTATATTGATGGGACGTTAATGGCGGTACCTAAAGAAAAAAAGACGCAATCTTCAAAACAGAAGAAAGGGTCAAAAAAGGAAAAAAAGAATATTGTTCAGTCCATTTGGCAATATCTTAAGGAAGTAAGATCTGAGTTTCGAAAAGTGATGTGGCCTAATCGAGATGAGATTACTACCTCTACAATAGTTGTTTTTGTTACGGTAGCGTTCTTTGTCACATTTACTTTTATATTCGATCTAATATTTTCTGGCGGATTCAACAGGCTACTGCCTTTAATCGGGGGATAAGATGGCAAAAAAATGGTACGTTATCCATACATACTCGGGATATGAAAACAAAGTAAAGGCGAACCTGGATCATCGAATTACCTCTATGGACATGGAGGGAAAGATCTTTGAGGTCGTTATTCCGACCGAGGATGTCATGGAGATAAAATCGGGTCAAAAGCAAGTAACTCAAAAGAAAGTGTTTCCCGGTTATATTCTTGTGAAGATGCAATTAAACGATGATTCGTGGTATGTCGTTCGAAATACTCCAGGCGTGACTGGATTTGTGGGTTCGACTAATAAGCCTGTTCCACTTTCTAACGAAGAAGTCGACAAGATACTTCATGAGGTTGCTGCCGGAAAACCAAAACCGACGACCGAGTTTACTGAAGGTCAGAGTATAAAAGTCATTGCAGGTCCCTTGGCTGATTTTACTGGCACGATTTCAGAAATAAATCTTGACCAAAATAAGCTGAAGGTGTTAGTCTCTATTTTTGGCCGGGAGACGCCGGTAGAGCTATCATTTAATCAAGTAGCAAAGCTATAGGGCGAAGGAAGTAGTAAGTGGCAAAAGAAGTAATGACAATAATAAAACTTCAGATTCAAGCTGGGCAGGCAAATCCTGCTCCGCCAGTTGGGCCGGCACTCGGGCAGCATGGTGTAAATATTATGGAGTTCTGTAAGGCATTTAACGCTAAGACGCAGTCAGAGGCGGGCACTGTCATCCCGGTAGAGATATCAGTTTTTGAAGACAGATCTTTTACTTTCATAACTAAGACCCCGCCGGCGGCATTTTTACTTAAAGAGGCGGCTGGAATAGAAACGGCGTCAGGTGAGCCTAATCGGGAAAAAGTCGGCCATGTTTCTCGGGAACAGGTAAAAAAGATAGCTGAGACAAAAATGAAAGACTTAAACGCCAACGATATTGAAGCGGCGATGAAGATTATTGAAGGTACGGCGCGAAGTATGGGTATAGAGGTAGGATAAAGAATGGGCGGTATGATCTAGTTCATGGTTGTAGGTAAACGCTATAAAGAACAACTAAATAAAGTAGAGAAAGATAAGACATACGCCCCCAATGAGGCTGTGGCTCTCGCAAAAGATACTTCACAGACAAAATTTGATGAAAGCATTGAAGCCCACATAAGGTTGGGCGTTGATTCAAAACAATCTGATCAGCAAGTAAGAGGAAGTGTCGTCTTACCTAACGGAACTGGTCAAGATGTTAAGGTCGCTGTCTTTGCTCAAGGCGAGAAAGCCAAAGAGGCTGAAGAGGCGGGAGCTGATTTTGTCGGTGGAGATGACTTGGCTGAAAAGATAAAAAAGGGATGGATGGATTTTGATGCTGCTGTCTCTACACCAGACATGATGGCAACAGTTGGAAAGATCGGCAAGATTCTCGGACCAAGAGGGCTTATGCCAAATCCTAAGACGGGGACGGTCACTTTTGAAATTTCCAAGGCAGTAAAAGATATTAAAGCTGGAAAAGTAGAATATCGATTAGATAAATATTCCATAATCCACACTATAATCGGTAAAGCGTCTTTTAGTGAAAAAGCTCTTCTTGAAAATTACGGGGTACTCTTGGAAGAGATCGTGAAAGCAAAACCGGCCTCAGCAAAGGGTCGATACATTGAGAGCATTACTCTAGCATCGACCATGGGTCCTGGTATAAAAGTCGATATATCAAAGACGAAAATATTAGTCGAGGAAGAAAAGATAGCCGGCTAGCAACTTGACTTAAATGGCGATCTTTACTAGGCTAGCAAGTAAACATATAAATATTTCAATAAACCATAGACAGCAGGGCAACGTCAGTTGTTAATAATCCTGCCGAGGTGAAAGTTTTAGAGCATTAGCTCTTTTAACCTCCTGTTTATGGAGGTTTTTTTAATAAATAAGGAGGTATGGATGGCTAGACCGGAAAAAGTTGCCGCTGTTACTGAAGTAAAAGAAAAGCTAGTTGAGGCCAAAGGAAGCGTTCTCACAGATTATCGCGGCTTAAAAGTTCATGAGCTTTCAGAGCTTCGAAGAAACTTAAGAGTCAGTGGAGTAGAATACAGAGTTTACAAGAATACGTTGACTAAGATCGCAATCAAAGATATCGGCTTAGAAGGCCTCTCTCCATTTTTAGAAGGCCCGACTGCGATTGCCTTTAGCGCTGATGACCCAACTATAGCTGCGAAACTTCTTCATGAATTTTCCAAAAAGCATGATAGCTTAAAATTAAAAGCGGGCGTTGTGGATGGTGAGATCGTGGATGCGGCCGGAATCAAGGCGGTTGCAATTTTACCGTCACGAGAGGAACTGCTGACCAAACTGGTAGGAACGTTACAAGCTCCGATATCGAATCTTGTCTACATGCTTAATGGCCCACTTAGTTCATTTGCAGCGGTCTTAAATAGGATCAATGAGAGCAAGCAAAGCCAATAGATCATAGGAGGAAGTATGGTTGAAGAGAAAGAAGATAAAAAGCAAGAGACTTCCGAAGTCGTCGACGAAGTAAAGGAAGAAGTAAAGGAAGAAGTAAAGGAAGAAGTAAAGGAAGAAGTAAAGGAAGAAGTAAAGGAAGAAGTA
>JAUVQW010000054.1 GCA_030597945.1 Actinomycetes bacterium | reverse complement strand
GCGTTCACTTGGGAAGGACAGCTGAGGTCGGTTATTTCCACATTACGGCGGCGACCAGTATCGGGGCAAACGCCAGAAGAATTGAGGCAGTCACGGGTGAGAGATTCCTTGAAAATTTCTATGGGAGTGAAAATACCATAAACGAGATAGCAGATATCTTAGGAGTAAAAGTTGATCAAGTTAAAAAGGCCGATCTTAATACAAAGGAAGAGCTGCTTTTACAAAATAAAGAAATAGCTTCACTTAGAAAAGAGAAGATTTCCGGTGGTGGTGCCATCGATACAATAAAAGCGGCAAAAGTGGAGAAGGAAGGTGTCAACTTTTTTGTTCATGAGTTACCTGATGCTTCAAAGGATGAGTTACGTCAACTGGCTGACAAACTGCGGTCTGGCGAGAAGAGATCAATAATCGTTCTAGCTTCTACAACCGGTGGAAAAAAGGCTAATCTTCTTGTAGCTGGATCCAACGAAGCCGTAGATATTGGCTTGAAATCCAATGATTGGATAAAGGTGTTGGCACCTGAAATCGGCGGCGGCGGCGGCGGAAGGGACGATCTTGCCCAAGCCGGTGGGAACAAACCTGAAAATATTCCCAATGTTATTAATATGTCAAAAAAAATGTTTGATGATTTTATTGATAAACATAAGCTAAAGTGAAAAAGGGAAGAATCCTCTGCTTAGACGTGGGTGAGAAACGGATTGGGATCGCTATCAGTGACCCCGATATGTCGATCGCCTTTCCTCATAAGGTTTTAAATCGTACTTCACTGGAAAAGGATTTAAGAGCCATATCGGATGTTATCGAAGAAAAAAAGGCAGTTAAGCTGGTAGTCGGACATCCGATATCTTTAAGCGGAGGCAAGAGTCAACAGACTCTTTTAGTTGAGGAATTTACGGAAGAAATAAAAAAAGAGATCGGTATCGAAACGATTCTCTGGGATGAAAGACTTAGTACCAGTGAGGCCGACAAAAGCCTGAGCAGCATGGGGACTGAGAGCCGAAAAAGAAGAGGCAAGATCGATGCGATCGCCGCCTCACTTATCTTACAAAATTACCTGGATAAAAATCGAGATGGTTGACGTCTCACATGTCATTTCAGGTGTTATAATCTTAAAGTTTAGAGGGATTGACCTATGGCCGGAAAACATAGCGCAAAACATAGATTAAAAACTGATAAGGCAATACTTAAAACAAACAATAAGAAGTTTGTGAAGAAGAGAAGGGGAAGGTTGATTTCCTACCTTTTCGGCCTTATCGGCTTACTTATCATTGTCGGATTTATAGCCGGCTCTTTTGTTGCATTTCAGGGTAATGGATCAACCGGCAATAACAAGGCAGCGACGGCGACAATAAATATTCCTAAAGGATTTAGCTCAGCAGATATTGCAGAAAGATTAGCCGAAGAAGGAATAATCAAAAATGCCTTCACCTTTCGTATCTACGCAAGCCTAAATAATATCGATGGCCGGTTTCTTCCGGGCGACTATACCCTGAATTCAGAAATGACATTCGATGAGATCGCCGATAAATTAACAAGTGGGCCAAAAAGAGAGACCGTGACAGTGGTTATCCCCGAGGGGTACACGATCGACCAGGTCAATCAGAGACTTGCAGATGTTTTTAAGAGGGACAAAAGCGAGTTTGAAGCGGTGACTAAAGGTAGTGCGATCAATGATTACGAATTAACGACCCTTCCGGCGGGGGCAAAGGACCTTGAAGGTTATCTTTTCCCAAAGACGTACACTTTTGAAAAAAATGACGATCCAAAAAAAGTCGTCAAAAAGCTTCTATCCCAGTATGAGCTGGAGACCAAGAGCCTGGATTGGTCATCGGCGGAACAAAGAGGCCTAAGCAAGAAAGATATAGTTATAATTGCATCACTAATTGAAAAAGAGGCCAAAGTGCCTGAAGAACGCCCTCTTATGGCGGCCGTAATCTATAATCGGATCGAGCTCGGGATGCCACTTCAGATCGATGCGACTATACAGTACGTTCTTCCGGAAAGAAAAGAAGTTCTTACAATAGAAGATACAAAGTATGATTCTCCCTATAATACCTATCAAAAACAAGGTCTTCCACCCGGACCGATAGCCAATCCCGGAGTTGATTCGATGCAGGCGGCACTGGCCCCGGCGCAAGTAGATTATCTGTACTATGTCCTGACATCACCAGATGGAAGCCATACATTTACCAGCAATTACGATGAATTTCTTGAAGCTAAAAAGCAGATGAATTGATGCTTTTCCCCCCTATTTCAGTTATCATCAACTGTTAGAAAAATTTAAAAAAGATAAAAGAGACAAGGTTATCATCCGATGAAAAAAGTTGAGCTTTTAGCTCCTGCTGGAAATATGGAAAAATTAAAGTTTGCTATTCTTTACGGTGCCGATGCGGTCTATATCGGCCTAGATGGATATAGTCTTAGGGCGGGAGCGGGAAACTTTACAGCAGATGCTTTGATCGAAGCCGTTGACTACGCTCATAAAAGAGATGTTAAAGTCTATCTGGCCATTAACATATATGCCCACAATAACGACTTTAATGGTTTTGACGATCTTTTGGAAAGGGTAATTTCCAGCGGCGTCGACGCACTTATCATATCTGATCCGGGGATTTTAAATGTCGTAAGAGAAAAGCATCCCAATATGAAAGTCCATCTTAGCACTCAGGCGAATACATTGAATAAATTTGCGGTAGATTTTTGGTCCGCGGCCGGTATCAGAAGAGTCACCTTAGCCAGAGAGCTTAAACTCGATGATATCGCTTTGATCTGTGAAAAGACCGAAATAGAGATTGAGGCATTTGTTCACGGCGCTATGTGCATCTCATTTTCTGGTCGTTGTCACCTAAGTAAATATATGGTGGGCAGAGATGGTAATAGAGGCGATTGCGCCCATAGCTGCAGATGGAATTACCATCTGATGGAGGAGAAACGCCCGGGTGAGTATTATCCGGTAGATAGTGACGATCGGGGATATTATTTCTTCAATTCGAAAGATCTTTGTCTGGCTGAACATATTCCGGAGCTCATCGACAACGGTGTCGATTCTTTTAAGATAGAAGGAAGGATGAAAAGTCTTCATTATCTAGCTACTGTAGTTGGCGTATACAGGGATATTATCGACAGATACTATAAAGAAGGCACATCTTTTAGATTCGAAAGTAAATGGCGACGTGAATTGGAAAAAGTGAGCCACCGTCCCTATACGAATGGATTTATTTCAGATGTCGGTGAGAGTGAATCGATGGGGGACTCGAAGTATATCAGGGATTATGATTTCGTTGGAATAGTCGACAGTATCGCTAGGGGCCGGTCTTCAGCCATCGTTGATGTAAGAAACAGGATGAGAGTGGGCGATGAGATCGAGCTTTTGCAACCGGGAATGATAATTTCAAAGGAGAGATTAAACGATATTTTAGTGGATGGAGAGCCTCAAGAGGAGGCGCATGCGAACCAAAGGGTGGAGCTACGATTTAATGGAGACATCAGGAAGGGTTCATTAATTAGAAAAAAATGTGAAGTGGGGCAAGCATTAAAGATAGGAAGATGAGTAGGGAAAATATTAAAATGCGTCTGCTACGAAGGTTCTGTCCATCCAGATATTCTGCCACTGTCTTCGATATTGATTACACTGAATTAAGAGATCAAGGAAGGACAAATCTCTTATTCGATCTGGATAACACCTTGGTAGCAAGAGATAGTAATCAAGTGTCGTCTGAATTAAAAGAGTTGTTTGAGAGACTTTTAGATGAGGGCTTTAAAATCGTCATCGTATCAAATAACTGGGGTGAGAGAGTAAGTAATTTTGGTAAAGAGGCAGGAGTACCTGTTTTAGGGAGAGCGGTTAAGCCGTTGAAAAGAGCTTTTCGGTTGGCAATGGATCTTATCGGATCAAATAAAGATAATTCAGTCGCCATCGGTGATCAGCTTTTTACAGATATCTACGGTGCCAACCAATTTGGCCTGATGACGATCCTTGTCTCTCCGGTAAGCAGCATAGATCTTTTACATACAAAAATGCTTCGACATGTTGAGAGAGGTATATTGGACCGGTTGACAAAACTTGGATTTCTTCAGAATTGGCAAGGGGGATGATTGCGATTGAGGAAATAAAGATAAAGGTCAAAGGCGTAGTTCAGGGGGTCGGGTTTAGGTATTATGTAAAAAGTGAGTCGGAAAAGTTGGGGCTTAGAGGTCGGGCAAAGAATCTTATAGATGGAAGCGTCGAGATCATCGCCCAGGGGGAGCGTGATCAGCTCGAGACGTTGATAGAGAATGTAAATAATGGCGGTCCGTTGTCGGCTGAGGTTTCCGATATCGAGGTTTCTTGGTCAAGGCCGGAAGCAAAAATCAAAGATTTTAATATCGAGTAGGCGTTTGTTTTGGTCGATTAGTATAGTTTGAAAGAATTAATAATAAATCTGGATTAGGAGTAAGTAGAGTGAAGATAGACGGGAAGACAAAGTTAGTGGGGATCATCGGATGGCCGATTGAACACACTTTTTCCCCTAGCCTTCATAACGCCGCTTTTACAGAAGTCGGTCTAGACTGGGCATACTTACCGCTTTCCGTTTCGCCCGATGACCTGGAAGCGGCCGTAGATGGAATAAAGGCCATGGGTTTTATGGGTTTTAACGTGACCATGCCTCACAAGAAGACTGTTATCGAGTACTTAGATGGACTAAGCGAAGAAGCAATACTTGCCGATGCTGTTAATACGGTGAAAAGGGATGACGACCGATTGGTCGGGCACAATACCGATGGCCGAGGTTTTATCGAAAGCTTAAAGATAGATGCTGATTTTCTGCCGGAGGGTAAAGATGCTCTTATCATCGGAGCGGGAGGGGCTGCCAGATCGGTCGCAATTTCGCTTGCGATGAGTAATGTAAGCAGTTTAACAGTAGTAAACAGGACTTCCAATAAGGCAAAGATATTGACGGCCCTCATCAAGGATAACTTCCCGGAATGCGAGGTAAAGGTTTTATCTCAAAATGACGAAAAAATAGTGTCTGCCAAAAAAGGTTGCCAGTTGATCGTAAACGCTACATCTGTCGGGATGAGGGGTAATCCGGGACTACCGATTGATGTCAGTGAAATCGGAGCCGGCCATTTGGTTTATGATCTTATTTACGATCCGGTAGAAACGGAATTTTTAAAGAGGGCAAACGAGCTTGGCGCCAAGACGCTAAACGGAACAAAAATGCTTCTCTATCAAGGGATGATAGCTTGGGAAATATGGACGGGTTTAAAACCCCCTGCCGATAAGATGATAGAGACCTTAAACTACTTGATGGAAAGAAAGGCCTAGTGTGGTAAGAGTCAGTCGAAGGCTTGAACGTATTATATTAGACTCCAAACTGCTTACAGAAGAAGAATTGGAGGAAGCTTTAGCTGCCCAAAACGGTAAAGGGCTGCCTAGAGTAATTCAAGAGCTTGGCATGTCATCAGAGGAAAACATCGCCAAAGTGATAGCCGATTCCATGAAACTGGAATTTGTAAAACTCGATGACTATGAAATAGATGCCAGTGCCTCGATATTGGTAAGCGACTATACAGCTCTTAAGCATGACTTGATCCCCATCGGATTTAACGGGGATAGGTTGATCGTAGCAATGGTCGACCCCGCAAACATATTCGCCATCGACGACATTCAGATAATGACGAAGAAAGATATAGATATTGTGGTCGCGACGGAAAGCGATATTATTTCCGCAATAGAGAAGTTTTCCAGGCTGGATAACTCCGTAGACGATATGGTAGAGAATATTTCCAGCGAATTTGAAGATGAGGAGATTGAGGGCGACTCCGAAGAAGGTGATGTCGAGGAAGCGCCGGTCGTAAAACTTGTAAATCTTATTTTAATGGAAGGGATTAGAAGCCGGGCCAGTGACATCTATATAGAGCCGCAAGAAAAAGATGTTCGCGTCAGATACCGTATAGATGGTGTTCTCCATGAAGCTATGCGTTCTCCAAAAAAAGTGCAGGGAGGCATGATCTCAAGAATAAAGATTATGTCAGGTATGGACATTGCCGAGAGGCGTAAACCTCAAGATGGACGTTTTGGAATAACTGCAAATAATGAACCGGTTGATTTTAGGGTGGCTTCACTCCCCGATATCTATGGAGAGTTGATTGTCATGAGGCTTCTTAGGAAGGACGCGGTCATGTTGGAGTTAACGGACTTAGGGTTTAGCAAGGAGTCTCTTGGCCGCTTTGAATCATCCTTTACAAAACCATACGGAGCGATATTGATCACCGGCCCTACAGGTTCCGGCAAGACGACTACTCTTTACGGGGTGCTTAATATTTTAAATGATATTGCGAAGAATTTGATAACAGTTGAGGATCCAGTCGAATATCGAGTAGCCGGAATAAATCAGATCCAGGTAAATGTAAAGGCAGATCTGTCATTTGCGGCGGCTCTAAGGTCTATACTTAGGCAAGATCCCGATATCGTCATGATCGGTGAGATTAGGGATGAAGAGACCGCACTTATCGCTATCGAATCGGCTTTGACCGGCCACCTTGTCTTATCGACTTTGCATACTAACGACGCTGCCGGATCGCTAACTCGCCTTACTGAGATGGGTATTGAACCGTTTCTTGTAGCTTCTGGTGTGGACTGTGTTATAGCACAAAGGCTTGCGAGGCTTTTATGCAAGGAATGTAAGGAACCTTATGAACCCACCGAGCAACTTCTAAAGGATATGGGAATAGAGGTAACTGGAAAAATCCCAACCCTCTATCGCCCTAAAGGATGTAAGAAGTGTAACAATACCGGTTACAAGGGAAGACTCGGTTTATATGAGATACTGCTTGTCACTGAGGAGATTGAGAGGTTGGCTGTTAAAGAAGCGACCTCTGAAGAGATAAAAAGAGTTGCAATGGAGCAGGGGATGAGAACGCTTCGCCATGACGGGATAGAGAAGGCACTTAAAGGGATTACCTCTATTGAAGAGGTTGCAAGAGTAACATCGTAAGTGGAGAAACAATGAGCTTAAAAGGAAATCTAAGAGATATAAGTCTTGAGCATATTTTCGAGATTATCAACTCGGGAGACAAGACGGGTTCTCTTCACATTATACGAGGTGAGGGTGATATTGAAGCTTTCATCTATTTTAGGAATGGCAAGATTTTTGGTGCTGTCTCTAATTATAACCGGATCCCGATCGGAGAGCGCCTGGTAAAGGTCGGTTATATTTCGGAAGAAGATCT
>JAUVQW010000046.1 GCA_030597945.1 Actinomycetes bacterium | reverse complement strand
TTGTCTTCATCAACGATGCCACTCCAAAGACATTGGCCGACATTTGAAGATATTGACCTTACCTGCCTGTTATCACCGTCAAGAGCCATCGCATAATATTTCTCATCCTCCATCCAAAAGAACTCGTTAAAAGCTTTCTTTAACTTCAGAGCCTCATCTTTTAATTTTTTTGCCCGTTTCTTGTCTCCGAGATCATGAAATAAACGGCTCATCCTTTTCTTGGCATAGTAGGCATAAGCTTGCACTTCAACCAAGGCTATCGGGCCCTCGGCCATATCACCGTTTTTATGCATCACCGAATCGTGAGAGTCTTTCCAGCCTTGATTGATAAGCCCCCTCTTGGACTCTCTTTCATACTCGATAAAGCCATCACCGTCTTTATCTCCATATACGTCCATCCATTCGAGAGCAGCAGTTAGATTTGATATGTGTTTTTCGATGAACTTAATGTCTCCGGTCCACTTATAGTATTCAGACATCGTTAGCAGAAATAGTGGTGTCGAATCAACCGATCCGTAATATGGTGTGTGTGGGATCTCATTCAATCCAGCGAGCTCACCACGTCTTATCTCGTGAAGTATCTTACCGGGTTGCTCATCTCGCCACGGATTTTCTTCCGTACCCTGATGGTAAGCGAGTGTCTCAAGGGTCCTTTTAGCCGGATCGGCATTTAAGATCATCGTCTGTATCGCCGTGATCAAGCCATCCCTTCCAAATGGAGCGACGTACCAAGGGATGCCGGCAGAAATTATCGTTCCTTCCTCAGTCTTAGTCATCAGCGCCCTGATGTCAGCTTGTCCACGTAAGAGCACCGAATTAAAGAGTTCATTATCTGTAGAAATTCGAGAACATGACTCCTCCCAATCCTCATATTTCCTTCTAAGAGTCACAATCGAGGAATTAAAATTTGGAAGCTCTTTTTTCTCCTCTCCGATGATCGGTTGGATATAAAAATGTGTTAGCCGCCGCCCGTTTGGTTCGATCCTTATAGCGTAATCGATAATGACTTTATTATATGCTATCTCCATGGCATCTGGTGGTTCGGCCAGGTGTATCTTGGTCTGCCGAAAAACATTGTCCATCCCCATGTAAGCAAGAATAAGATCTTGTCCGACAAGCTTCGGTTTAAATAGTTGGCCCCGCTTTTTTCTCCTTAATCCCCTGACTTCAAAGATGTCAGCAAAATCCGCAAAGAAAGCAAGTTGTAACTTTATATCCACCGGAAAAGGATTATAATTTTTAATTCTTACTCGCTCCATTAACCCGTCATTTATAACTCTAAGGCGTCTAATATTTATCGTCTCTTGAGGGATAAGTAATTTTTCACCTTCACTGATATCGGAGTTTGTAAGTTCGATATGGGCCATATAATCTCTTTGGGCGCTTGTTGAAAGGCTTATTGGTTCTCGCCCGTTAATATATAGCTCCCAAGTGCTTAAAAAACGGGTATCATGAGCATAAAATCCGAGTCCGGAGGTATTATCAGCATTTATATTTCCGGAAAGATTCGTATATAAGAATTGATCGGCTTCCTTGATCGCGAGATGTTTCTCTTTAATATCAACAATGATAAAAGGAACGCCTTCGTTAAGAAGCCTGTCAGTCATCTGCTCTTCAATAATAAATTCTTCGCCACCGGGACTAATATATTTATGCAAAAACTCTACCCCTCTTAGGAAAGGACCATAATATCTTTTCCCTTTTTGGTAGAAGAATAAATTCTAAGCCCGGTAGGTGGTGGTTTTATGATCTTTCTATCCGTACCCCGTATCTGTCGACCTCACATGGGATCACGGTAAGATCAAAATCTCTGCCACTTAATCTATCCTTTATAGAGGCTAGAACCGCCTCTCTTTGGGACAAGGAAGTGAAGGCGATAACGGTAGGTCCCGCCCCGCTAAGTGCAGCTCCGTAAGCGCCGGCTTTCTTACAGATCTCAATTGTCTTTTCCAGATCTGGCATTAATTTTGTTCTATATGGTTGATGGAGTTTATCTTCTAAGGCTGGTCCAAGAAGATTCAAGTCTCCACTTAATAACGTTTTTACTAATAGGGCAACTCTACTTAAATTAAAAGTTGCATCTTGGTATCCGATCTTTTCTGGTAGTGTTCCCCTTGCTTCTAGGGTAGAAAGACTGGCTCCAGGAATGAGTAATACTATCTGCAGTTCTTCTTGGGGTTGAAAAGAATTGGCTTTATGATGATCGCCTGATAGGTCGCTATAGGCTATTGTCATTCCCCCAAATATAGAGGCTGCTACATTATCAGGATGCCCCTCGATTTTAGAGGCTAAAACAAATAATTCGTCCTTGCTAAATCCTTTTCCCGATATCTCATTTGCCAGAACAACTCCGGAAACGATCGTCGCCGCGCTGCTCCCCATCCCCCTAGAAAGAGGTATATTGTTTACCATCTTGATATCAAGTTTGGGAGGAGAAGATTTTAAAATCTCCTTATAAAAAATGGCAATCGATCTTAGTACTAGATTATCATCGCCAACCGGCAAATATCTGCTACCCTCTCCTTCGATTACTAATCGCGATTCATCGGACTTTTCCGCTTCTAAGATATTAAATATCCCAAGAGATAACCCGAGCGTATCAAATCCGGGGCCAAGATTGGCCGAGCTTGCCGGTGCTTTGATTGTTATCATCATCTATCCAATCAGTCTATAGTTCTATTCGTTTCCTGGTATCGATATTATCATTATAGATAAAAAGCGGGGTCTTTTTTAGGCCCTGCCTTATTTGATTGTAGACCTATTGGTTAAGCAAGCAATTTTTTCGATAGCTTCACGATCCATAGCTGAAAATTTCATCACCAAATTCATAAACTCCTTCGAGAAAGACGAAGAGTAATTCTTCTTTAATAAATAAGGAGCATTATTTTTTTTCTGCTACCGGATCGACAATACTGATCAATGTCTGTCCATCTTTTGGAATCATCTTCCCATCAGTAGAAAAAATGCTCAACTCTTTAGATTCGCTAATCAACAAGATTGGGATAGCCGAATCTCCATAGAGTTTTTTAAACGAATCGAAATCAAATTCATTTGTGATATGAGTAGCCTTTATTGTGGCTCCAGTTGCGTATTTTGAGGAAATATATCCGAAATTAGCTTTCTCATTAAACAATATCCTTCCCTTCAAATATTCAAATTCATCGCCTTCTTTATGTTTTTTGGGTGCCAATTGATAGACTTTCGATCGTCCGAAAACCTCAATAAAATGAAGTGACGCAAGGGTGTTGATCTCATCATTGGCTGTTATTGCCATTAGTTGTCCAATCCCGTCAAAATCAATAGTATCCAGAGCCCTTCCAGATAAGACATTTCCATAAAAAGTGTTGAATCCATCCATCCTTGAAGCAGTGATGTTCTCCCAATTAGTATCTGCTAAACGCACGTGAAAACCTTCGGCGCTTATCGCTTTGGCTAGAGCTCTGGCCCAAGAATGAGCACCGATGATTAGTATCCCCTGCGGATTAGGATGCGCGACTTTTAACCGTTTGGCAAGAGGTGAAGCACTAAGTCCATAGATAGCAACCGTAGCGATAATAATTATAAATGTTAGCGGCACCAATAGTTCGGCTTGAGGATTACCGGCCTCTTCAAGATTTAGGGCGAAGACGGATGCCACAGCTGCCGCGACTATCCCCCTGGGAGCCATAAAAGCCAAAAATACTCGTTCCCTCCAAATAAAGCGTTTCTCCATGGTTGACAAGAAAACAGCAGCGGGCCTAGCGACAATTACTATTAATAAGATGAATATCACTAACCATATGTTTATCTGGGCAAGATCGCTTAAGTCCAACCGGGCAGCAAGAAGAATAAATAACCCTGAGATCAAAAGCACTCTTAGATTCTCCTTGAATTCGATTATATGAGCTACCGACACACTTCTCTGATTCGCTAAAGTTATCCCCATCACGGTTGCGGCCATAAGGCCGGACTCTACTTGAAAAATATTTGATATGGTAAAAGCTATAATTATAAACATCAGCGCTACCGGATTCTGAAGAAAATCCGGTACCCAGTATTTCTTTAACAATTGAACCAAGGTGACAGCGAAAATAAAACCGACCGTTATTCCAACAAAAAGCGTTCTGGCCACAAACTCCAATGCTACAAGAGGCAAGTTAACCGATTCTCCAATCAGAAGTACCTCAAAAATTAATACAGCTAGCATGGCCCCTAAGGGATCGATGATTATGCCTTCCCACTTTAAAACTGAATTTAGCTTTGCATAAGGTCTGACATGCCTAAGAAGGGGACCGATAACTGTTGGACCGGTAACTGAAAGAATGGCCCCCAATAGGGCCGCAATACCAAATTCAAGACCTAATATGTAATAAGCGCCGGCTGTGATTATCACCCAAGTGATCATGAAGCCGACACTTACAAGCTTTAAGATAACGCTTCCGGCAGCCGGCAGCTCTTTGAATTTTAAAGTCAGACCGCCCTCAAAAAGGATTATTGCCACCGTAAGTGATACTATCGGTAGAAGCAGATCACCAAAGAGTCGATCGGGGTCGATCAGATTCAGTACTGGTCCGATAAAAAAACCAGTAATCAGTAGTAGAAGTATCGACGGTACCCTAAGACGCCAAGCTAACCATTGAACGGCTATACCGCCGACGATAATTATCGCCAATCCAAACAGTATATTTTCAGCCATCTTACAACCTAGCAGTCTTGTCGGAGTAAAAGGTAAAGATATATTTCATCTTAAAATATCATACTAAAATATTATCTTTTCGAGAGCTTCGGAAGTAGCCTCGGATTGTAAGACCTTATTCTTAATAAGCCGCGTAGTGGTCGGGTCTTTTAGGCCATGGCCTGTAAGAACACAAACAACCCGGCTACCACCTGTGATTTTTCCCTCTTGAATAGACTTCCGAAGTCCGGCGATAGAGGCGGCTGATGCCGGCTCAGCAAAGATCCCCTCTTTGCTTGCAAGCATCTCATAGGCATCGAGTATTTCTCTGTCAGTAACTAGATCGATGTATCCACCTGATTCTTTTGCCGCATCGTTTGCCTGCTCCCACCTGACGGGATTTCCGATCCTGATAGCAGTAGCGACCGTCTCTGGGGCTTCTATCGGATGCCCAACGACAATAGGTGCCGCACCTGCTGCTTGAAAACCGATCAATTTCGGACTCTTACTAGATAAACCATCTTTTTTATACTCGGAAAATCCCATCCAGTAAGCGGATATATTTCCGGCATTACCGACGGGTATGACAAGATAATCCGGAGCATCCCCTAAATCGTCACATATCTCAAAAGCAGCCGTCTTTTGACCTTCCAGTCTATAAGCATTGATAGAATTAACAAGCGTAATTGGATGTTTCTCTGTAAGTTCCAAAACAATCTTTAAAGCCTGATCAAAATTTTTATCGACTTCGACTACCGTCGCTCCGTGTACGAGTGATTGGGCCAATTTTCCGACAGCGATCTTCCCTTCAGGAATTACAACTATACATCTAAGACCGCCGCGAGCGGCATAAGCAGCGGCTGACGCCGCCGTGTTACCTGTTGAAGCACAGATCACGGCTATCGCATCTTCTTCCTTGGCCTTACTGATAGCCATGGTCATCCCTCTATCCTTAAATGAACAGGTAGGGTTTAAGCCTTCATATTTGAAGTAAAGATCAATACCAAGCTCAGACCCTAACGATCTCGACGCTATGAGAGGGGTATCGCCCTCAAGAAGTGTTACTACTGGCGTCTGCTCGCTAACTGGAAGAAACTTTCTGTATCTTTCAATTATGCCTGATCTCTTATCCATCCTCACCCGTCTCAACTCTTATGACATTACATACTCTATCTACGTCTTCCAAGTCACTCACTTTAGAAAGCGCACTCCTTAGGTTTCCCTCTCTTACAAGATGGGTCATGAAAACCAGTTCGGCAAGATTACCGGAAGACTGCTTTTGAATGACGCTTCCCAGACTGACACCCTCTTCACCCAAGATCTTCGCGATCTTGGCAAGAACACCAGGCCTGTCTAAGACCTCCATAAGAATATAAAAATTGGATTCTACTTCGTCTATCGGCTTTACGTTAAAGGAATTAAAACACGTACATGTTGAGTAGCATTTCTTTTCCTTCTTCAAATTTCCGGCAACTTTGAAAATGTCACCCACAACGGCGCTTGCGGTCGGCATATCGCCCGCTCCTTTTCCAAAAAACATGAGCTCGCCAACGGCGTCTCCGACAACAAAAATAGCGTTATAGACATCGTCGACT
The DNA here is from genome assembly GCA_030597945.1 of Actinomycetes bacterium. GTDB lineage: Bacteria > Actinomycetota > Aquicultoria > CAJVYJ01 > CAJVYJ01 > JAUVQW01. The sequence goes on along the minus strand of JAUVQW010000046.1, from coordinate 1,808 downwards.
TTAGCTAAGGGATGATCGAGAGATATCATTGTCGGGTGGACTCTTACGTCAAGTTCATCGCCCCTTTTCTTCGCAAGTGCGACTAATTTGATCGCATAACCAAGCTCATAAGCATACATAATATCATTCAATGAGACGCTTGTTATCCCTTCCGTATAGACCTCTTTTGGAGTTACTCTGCTGTTAAACGCTATCGAAGATAGTATTGCTATTTTTGCTCCGGCATCATCGCCACTAACATCGGCGCTCGGATCCCTTTCCGCGTAACCCAACTCTTGAGCTTCGGCTAAAACATGGTCATATTCATCGCCTTCACTCATCTTGCTTAAGATATAGTTCGTCGTTCCGTTGACGATTCCCATTATTTTTACTATTTTGTTGCCTACCAAGCTATCTTTAAGCGGTCCAATTATCGGAATACCGCCAGCAACGCTTGCTTCAAAATCTATCTCAACTCCAGCACTTTCAGCGAGATCGAATATCTCGCTACCATGGTTAGCGATCAACTCTTTATTAGCTGTTACAACCGATTTACCTTTTTTTAAAGCGGCTTCTACTAACTCTTTTGCTACTTTTGTCCCTCCGATAAGCTCGACGACTATGTCGATCTCTTCGTTATCGATTACATCCTTAGGATCAGCTGTAAGCAGGCTTTTATCTATTTCATGATTTCTTGCCTTTTTAAGGTCAGAAACGAGGATCTTCTCGACAACCAGTTCGGCGCCAAGCCGCCTATTGATTGCCTCATTATCTCGTTGAAGCAGCTGGTAAACACCTCCACCTACCGTTCCCAGCCCAAGAAGACCAATACTTATTTTGTCCATAATTTCTCCCACATAGATTCTAGATATTTAACGTTATGACTCCAAGTTGATCAGGTCATCATAGCTTTCGCGCCTGATCAATGTTCTTACCAGACCATTTTTTACCATAACCACAGCCGGCCTTGGTTGTCTATTATAATTATTGGCCATCACATATCCATAGGCGCCTGTTGCCGGAGTACAAATTATATCTCCTATCTCCAACTTAGGAAGGTCGATATCATTTATCAAGATGTCGCCTGACTCACAATGTTTGCCTGCGATTGTGATCTTCTCTTTCGGCTCGTCCTTTGCCTTATTTGCGATCAATCCTTCGTAGACGGCATCGTATAGCATCGGCCTTAGATTATCCGACATCCCCCCATCGACTGAAACATATGTCCGTATTCCTTTGAGACGCTTGATTGTTCCAACACTATAGAGAGTCACGCCAGCGTTTCCTATAATCGATCTGCCAGGCTCGATCATAACTTTATCAAAGACAAGGCTGTGATTCTTTGCTTCCTTGGAAACATTCTCGATAAGAAGCCTGCAATAATCCGATATTGTGGAGACCTCATCTGTCGATTCATATTTTATCCCCAGGCCTCCCCCCAAATTCAGTTCCCTTAAAATATTCTCACCGCTTCCAGATGCCTCTTTGACAAATGATATGATCACTTCTATAGCTCTCTTAAAAGAATGGAGATTAAATATCTGCGATCCGATATGGATATGTGCTCCGACTAGACTTATCGAATCTAGCTTTAGAGCTTTATTTATTGCCTTCATCGCGTCTCCGGATTCAAGAGCAAATCCAAATTTGGAGTCGATTTGACCTGTCTGAATGTAACTATGGGTAGATGGCTTGATACCCGGAGTAAGCCTTAGATATATCTCCTGGCAAACCCCTTTTTCCGTAGCGATTCTGTTTAAAATATCCAGTTCATCAAAGCTATCGACGACTATCTTCCCGATACCCGCTTCAATTGCTTCGTTTAACTC